>NZ_JRVL01000033.1:0-13981 GCF_054823985.1 Acinetobacter sp. GN11
TAAATAATTTAATGCTTAAAATCATAATGCCTGTATATTAACAAAATTCAGCTTTATCAGACAAACTACTCATCATTTCAAGCGTTAATATGTTTTAGTAGATATTTATATCTATATAAAAATATCTCTACCCTTATCCTTGATTAACTAAACTCTGTTTTGGTAATAATTTACAACCGCATGATAATGAATCATTTACGCGCGCTCCAGATTTTCCCATAACAAGCATATTCGGATCACCCGATACAATCGTAGAAACCGTTTTGTGTAACGGACAAGTTGCCTTGTCCCCTACACACGCAATTGCAATTCCATCAATTAAAAACGTACTATTACCAGAAATGACTTGCCCTCCACCTGTGGTTGGGCATCCAATCGTAATGTAAGGGCTAGCCATGTTCTTCTCCTTATATTTATAGAACGGTAAACTCAATTCGACGGTTTTTCTTTCTTCCTTCTGGAGAAGTATTATCTGCGACTGGTTTAGAAGAACCTAAACCTTCCGCAGATAAATGGTCTGCCGGAATACTCTTACTAATTAAATAGTTTTTTACTGCCAATGCTCGATCTTGGCTAAGTTTTAAGTTTTTAGTCGCATCGCCGGAACTATCTGTATGTCCTACGATTTTGACTTTTTTACCGCCTACTTTATTTAAAGCAACAGCCATCTCATCTAGAATTTTTTGACCGGCATCAGTTAACACTGCACTGCCAGATTCAAACTCAATAATTCGATTTTTAAGTGCATCATCAATAATTTTCTGTTCAGCCTGATTGACTGATAACTGTGAATACAGTTGATACGGAGGCTGAACTAACCCTTGAAAAGACTGAATGGTCGGCTGAATATCTGCTGGATTCAGCATTTTTCCACTCAACTCAAATCGAGTACCGTTTATGCTTAATTTCCCTTGCGAAACTTTTTTAAGATCAGGTGTAATGACTCGTGTAACAGAATCACTCCATCCATTTGGAGCAGCTACCGGTCTAACTTGTATTTTATCTACAACCTGATCTGCACCATAAACAGACTGCATTTTTAATAAGATAGCCTGTTTACTAGCCTCGTTAGGAACTACACCTTCTACAACAATGGGCTGAGCCAAAGCATAATTAGCAACGGCATAGATAAAACAGCCTTTTATGAGCTGTGAAAGTTTAGTTTGATATCGTTGATTCATTATTATTCACCCAAAAAAGTCTGTCTAAATAGTTTTAAGCCTTGATTTAAACTTAATTGGCGTTGGCATAATGATTGTTCTAGCGTAGCTAAACCAGCATTCTGCTCCAAATAAGTATCAATCCACTGAGCTTCTATTAAAGAAACCCAATGTTTACTATCCATATTCTGAGTAAAAATATCGCTAAGGGCTAAAATATCAGCACCCTGAAAACCGAAGAATAATACGGGTTGCTCTCGATGTAACAAGCCGATGAGTACCTCAGTATTATGTTCCTTTAAAAAACGGCAAATAATACTGACCCAAAAAGCTGCTATTTCATAACTGTAAGCAGGATTATTAATAGGCAAAATTAAAACTTTATTTAAGCGGCTGGTTCCATTTTGTAAAATTGGCTGTAGCAATAATCCCAGCCCAATCATACTTTGCGCCAACTCATAAATACTTAACTTCATTAACTGAGCAAATGAGTGCATTGTATGATTTTCATAAAAGCCTACACATTCTCGTTCAGTTAAAACCTGAATTTGATTTTGTAAGTGACCTAATTTTCCAAGTAACAAATCTGAATCTTTAATTCCTTTTAAAGCGCGATTGTTTTGAAATAAATCAACAAGTACATGTTTATAGCTATATGGTGCATATAACAAATTATCATACGGCAAATCAATTTCTAATAAATGGCTCAGCACCATTGGAAAAGATCGACCTGAACTATCTTCACTTGCGAGTAGATTCGCAACCAAAAACATATTTTCTTTTGGATTGGCAATAAAGAAATCCAGTGAAGGCAACGTACTATAAGCTTCTTTAAAGCTGCCCGATTGCATCGCATATTCCAGTGCTTCAGTAATCCACTGATCAAGCAATTGTATTAAAGCATTCTGACCTTTTGTTTTTAAAAAGTCGCCTCGTGCAGGACTTTTGCCATAATACAAAGGAGTTGTTTTTAATGTTTGCATTATTGTTCCTCCTTTCGCATAGAGGTTATTTTCCATATCATGGTTTAACTCCCGCAGAAGGCTGAGCGAGTCCTGCAACAGGATTTTCAGTTCTTGCTGGAGCGGCAGCTTGAGCTGGCGCTTGCTGAGCAGACACCACTCGAGCGGCCTTATCGGCAGTGACCTTATCAACCAGTTGCATACCAGAATAACCACGGCTTGAACCAATGCTGCCTGAATTACTGCTAATTAGACGGAAATTCATTTTTACAACTAATGATGGATCGGTCTTACTACGCCAAAGCATTTCAAATCCGCCATTTTGTTCTTTACGCTGAGCACTATCAATTAAACGGTTAATACCATACTCACCTGGCTCATCAAAAATCGTGTGCGTTTGACCTTGTAAATCCACAGCAGTAATACGAGCACCCGGAATGCTTCCTTGGTTTGGCCAAATGAAGTTAACCCACTGTTGAACACCGTTTTCATAAGTCATACGCTGACCATCGATATCAACGGTATATGAAAGTAACTGTGGGTTTGGAATTGGGTAGAACTGGAAGTTCGATTGATTGGTTGCTGGTGCTGCTGGAGCTTGACTATTCAACTCACCTGTTGCCATACCATTTGATGGAGTAACATATCTTTGGAAATTCATGACGAATTGAGGATTTAAACTAATTCCTAAATCTTTCCATGTTTTAGACGTTAACGTATAACCACGACGGATCACAAATGGATCAAGGCTTTCTTTTACAAAGCGTGAAATACTACCGTTCTCACCCAAGATTTGACCAATTTCACTACTTGTCGCTTGCAAAGAAGCTGATGAGTTAAATGGATATTTCTTGGCAAGATTTGCTGTAAATGGCTGATAAGCTTGCATTACCCACAATTTATTAATTTCATCTTGCGTCGGTGTAATTAAACTCTCGAAAGCCTGCGTAAGTGGACTAACCACCAATTTTTGTAATAATCGCTGATCAATTTCATTGAAACCAACCGCCATTTTTTCATCTACAATTTTTTGCGTCTGGTTAAATACAGAAGTTTGCTCATTAAGGGTTTGCTTGACTAATGTCATCGCATTAGGCCCAACTTCACCTGCATTCTTAAGCTCGTTAAACTTGCTACGAACTAGAGCTAAATTTGTCATATATTCATCAAGTAATGATTTACCTTGTTGATCATCGCGTTTGCGAACCAACTGATAGAACATTTGATATTCTTGAGAAATAGCGCCCTGAGCATTAGTCGCCACTTGATTAGCAGTCTTATCATCATGATTTAAAACTTTACGTTTAAACCACGCGACAAATCCTTTTTGTGGAGCTGCGAGCTCTGCTTGCACAACAGGATTATCCCAGTTCGTTTCGATTGCCACTCTTTCAATTAAGGTACGAATTGGAGAGTTCTGTGGCTCACCTAAAACATCAATATTTTTTACTTGCTGAGGGAATTGGGCAGCTTTAGCATAATGAATACCGCTTAAGAATTTTCTCCATTCCGCAATATATTCTTGCTTATAGAGTGCTGTCAGTTGCTTTCTAATTTGTTCAGGGCTGCCTGAGAAAGTTAAATCATCAGATTGACGGCTATTTAACACCCAGTCTTTACTATCTGTTGGCTTATCTGCGGCTTCTTCAATCGCCTTTTCTACATAGTCATTCCATGCTTTTTGAGTAAATACGCCTGGCAATGCATAACTGCCTAATACAACATTTTTATTTGCTTCACCCACAATCTGACTTACCGTCAATGCAGGGAAACGTACCGCAGCACGCATTTTTATTTCGTTATAAACCCGATCACGCGCAGGCATTCCTCTGACAACAGAGAGCAACACTTGACGTGTTTGATCAACAATTTGCGAATCTGCATCTAAAATTGGGAATTGTTTGTCATTTGCTAAAGTCATTGCATATGACAAGATCTGTTCAGCTTCCTGAATCATATCTGCACGCGGCATTTGCCCTTTATTGGCATCAAGCCAAGAACGCCAGAAACGCGTAACCTGATCGCTTAAATGACTTGCATCCATATATTGCGGATTACTCATCATTAAATATGCTTTTAATGCATTGTAAGCATCTTGAGGATTTGTGTCTGAAGGTTCTAAATATTGTTGAGACTGAGCAGTTTGTTTAATCTCAACATTCGTATGATTGGCTTTTAATGTTACTTCATTATTTTTTACGCGTTGCAAATATTGAGCAATATTTTGCTGTGTCGGTGTTAAGACAATTTGCCTAACGCCTTTTAAATATTCCGCTTTTAGTTTTTCACGAAGTTCGTTGCCCTGATATAAACCAAAACTAAACTTAAGTGGTCTATTTTCATCAAACTCATCTAACTGCTGTAGACGTCTTTGAAGAATAAGTAAAGCTTCTAATTGGGTTGATAATTGCTGGCCTGAAGATTTTTCTAATTGAACAACCTTATTTAAATCTGCTTGAACTTCAGCAATTAATTGCTGGTTATTGCGATATGACCAAACCCAGACACCAAGAATAATTGAAACACCGGCTAAAGCACCAATAAATGCAATGTAACGCTGACGCTTTCTGCCAGCATTTACATGCTGTTTAACAAGATCTTTATCTTTTAAAATAACATCTGAAAATAGACCATTTAAGAAATAACCGTGGTTAGGGGTAATTTTTGAATGATGTTTTAAATCACTTTGAGCAATCTGAGTCAGCTGGAATTCTTGTGCAATTTGCTCCGTCATTGGACTTTCAATGACACCTTCTTGCAAAGCACTAGTGAAGTAAAACCCACGGAAAACTGGTTGAAATTGATATGGATTATCTTCAAAAAGTGTCGCAATAAAGCTCTTTAAAGCTGGTTTTAATGTTTTAAATTCTAATGGGAAAGTCATTACACTTGGAGAGATATTCTGCGAATGGCGGCGACTTAAATGAGTCGAACTTACCCCTTTTAAACCATCGTAAAGAATATTGTAATGTTTCTCGAATAAATCTACGGCATTGTGCGAAGAACTCTGTTCATAAGGAAGAGTCGCACCCCAAGCTTGGTTATATTCCTGAGCTTCATAAAATTCAAAAAACTCTGTAAAACCTGCAATCAAATCCATCTTTGAAAAGACTAAATAGACAGGCACAACCACTTCTAAACGCTCAGTTAAATCTTGAATACGAGCACGTAAATTTTTAGCAAGCTTTAACGAATTTTCAGGACTTTGACTAATCAGCTCAGCAATACTGACAATTAAAATCAAACCATTGACCGGAGCTTTAGAACGGTTCTTTTTTAGAATATTTAAGAAACCTAACCACTCAGAATGATCTTCGCTATAAACAGAATAACGACCAGCTGTATCGAGTAAAATACCTTCTGTAGAGAAAAACCAGTCACAATTTCGAGTACCGCTTAACCCAGCAGATACCATTTTCTGATGCGTTTCTTCAAAAGGAAACTTTAAACCAGAGTTATAAATAGCTGAACTTTTACCTGCAGCGGGGTTACCAATAACCATATACCAAGGAAGCTCATATAGTGCAGCATTCCCTTTTTTATCACCCAACTTAGATTTACGAATCAGTTGAATTGATTCTTTCATTTGTTGATTAACAAGCTGAAGCTCTTCTTTATCTTTATTTTTTCCGTACTCAGCTTGATTATCTTTTTCAATCGCTTCAGCTAACTCTTCACCTTGAGCCGCATGTTTTCTTCGTTGAATAAGCCAATAGATACCATAAACAATAAGACCCAAAGCATAGGCAGTCGCTAAAGCCCAGAATATATGACGGGGAATTGAAGTATATGAAGACATCAATGCCACGAACAATGACAAGGCGATAATTGCTTTAGGATTCGTGATGTACTGCCACAAGTAGCCTAAAATTGTATGCATTCTATTCTCGTTCTAAGTCCAAAGTTTAAATTAGTTATTCAACACCATCACATCATCTTCTGAATTTTCGGTGACATGCCGCACAAATGTATGTGCTGACACCGTATTTTCACCAAAGACAAAAGGAATGATATGTTCAGGGAAATGCATACTCAGCATAAAGCCATAAATATCAGCTAAATGTTGGGTATGCCCTAATGAAGATTTCACATAAATATAGTGATGCGGTTCTACAGGTGTTTTAAGAAAGTGTTGCTGCAATTTCTTTGAAAATTTTATATCCGTCTGATCTGACAATATCAGCACATAAGGTTCCTCACCCTCATGCTGAGGTAAATCATTAAATTCAAAATTAGTAAAAAGCTTCTCTGTATCAGGTTGGCCTACAACAACTTTCAGATTTTTAGTAGGTTCTAATTCTTGAATTTTTACTAAAGGATCTGCAAGTAAACAGCTTGCTGCAAATTCAGCAGGAATATAATCTTTAATCATCCAAGATTTTTCATCGACTAGATCTTGATCAATCTCCGAATCAGCGACGACTAAAAAGAACATCTCATGCTCTCTTTTATGAATGCCTTTTAATAGGTGTATCAACTCTTGGTAAGCTAATTGCTCTCCAAAAAAATGATATTCAATATGAACCTTTTGCGGAGCAATACCAATCTCAGCAAAGAACTCTAAAATTAATTCATTACTTTGATCATCATTCCAGATATGTAGTAAATCCTCCGAAAGAAGGATGTGTAAATTTAAACGATTTAAACGGTAAACTTCGACTACAGACATTTGAGCATCGTCATATTCAGACTCGGGATCAACCCATGCCGGATGCATATGATATTCACGAGATTGTTGCGACTCATAAAATAAAGTCGAACGTTTTAAATGCTCTGCAAGAAGATATAAATTTTCTACATTTTGTTCTAATTGTTGTTGTATTAATGACATCATACGAACTTGTCGTGGGGATGAGTAATCACTCTCCTCATGATTGTCTTCATCCAAGTCTTTAATACGATAAGATAATAGAGGCAATCCATAAGAATTTAACAGTTGATCATCTAACTCCGGGCTTTTGAAGTTTTGTAGCTGCTCAATAATTGTTTCATTCTCACCTAATGCATGTACGGCAAAAGCAGAGTAAATATTAAAATCTAACTGTTCGAGTGGTGCGTCAATTACAGTGGTTTGTTTTTGATTAGCATCATCTTTATTTTGATTTATAGATTGTTCTTTTTTATCTTTGTAAGTTTTATAGGCACTATAAATTAACCAAGGCGATAAGATCACCAAGGTAATAATTGCTGGCAATAATAAGAAATAAAGGAAAAAGTCACCTTTATCAGGGTTATATTGAACGTCACGCCAGTAGAAAATAATAACTCCACTAACCACTGAAAAAATAGCAATAAATGAGAGTAATATTTTTTTAATCATATTCTCTCTCCAATAAGGCTATAGCAAGTTTCATGACTATATACTTTTGGTTGTCGTGATATGAGAAAAGAACCCTGCCCTAAACCATTCTGGTTATTCTTAGTTAAGCAAATAGGTTGTATTTCTGACTCATCTAATACGAGCCGCAGATCTATCGATAAAGTTGGACTACACCACGTTTCTACAATTTTTTTTAGTTTTAAACTCAACTCTTGATTTGGGAGGAAATTTAAATATTGCTGACGCTTTAGTGGTCCAATCTGAATTTCAATTTTTCCATCAATTTGCTGAATAGTTTCCCCACAAAACGTATTAATGCCAAGTAAGCTCGGCTGACTTCCACCTAAAGTCGTTAATTGATCACTCGCTAACTTAAAAGATTCTTGTATAAACTCTTTAATCGTAATTTCATGCTTAAAAATACAGGACAGCATCGTTTTTAATGCATGAACTGTATTATTCTGGCCCTGCATTAATCCAGAAAACTCTGCAAAATAGTCATCAAGCTCTGTTTGCTGATGTTGGGAGCGCACATAGCCATTCAACGCATGCAGAATATCTAAATAATCGTTTTTATACTCAGTCTCATATCGAATCGGTAAATTATATGTAATGCTAGACTCTACATATTGAGCAGTAAGCTTATGGTTAAATAAACTCAGAAACTCTTTAGTTTCAGCTCTTTGCTGCCGTGGGGCCTGTTTAATCTTATTGGTATATGTATAAGGTAAAGCACCTTGTATACCCGTAAGCCCAACGATTAAATTCGTGACATAAATCCGCTTATCTGATAATTCTAAATTTTCAATTTCCGTAGCAGGGAAATTTAAATTAAAGGATGTCTCAAACTTGAAATGATCACTCCAAGATGAACCAACTGCGTGACTTGAATCGTGCCTTAATAAGCGTGTTGCTTGGATAAACTCAAAAGACTTTGGCTTTGTAAACAACTCAGCTGTTATAGAAGAGTCTTGCCACCAACGTTCTGACTGCATTGGTATAACTCCTGCTGAGATGAATAATCCTTAACAACCAAATCAACAAAACTATTAATTTGAACCTTTAAATTAAAAACACGACTTAACAATTGGCTAAAAATGTATAGGCTATGCCCTCTAAATACAGATGAATCAATTTGCAACTCGGCCTTCACCCCCCTTACAAACATTGGGAATGGTTTACCATCTACCAGTTTGTGAGTAAGTGAAAACTCAAGATGTTTAATTGATTCAATAATTAGATAATTTTCTTTTGATAGCGGTAAGTTATATAAAGCAAGTAACTCTTTAATATGAGATACCGCATCACCTTTCATTAGAGCTAAACTATTTAATGAAAGATGCGAAATAACACGCCACTGCTCACTCTGACTTTGACCAAATTGATATGGTTTTGTAGGTCTTTTTAAAACAATGGCGCGTCTAGCCAAACTACTGTCATTCAAGTTCAATATATTATTAGACTGCCCCAATGCTTCATGTGGTAAGTCACGATTTGAGCATAATAATTTTGTACTAATAAAATCTGAACGTGTTGAAGAAGGATTTAAATTCTTGGAAATAATTGAATATCCCATTTCAACAAAATTCGGTTGGAGTTTTTGATAGTTTACCGAATAGAAAAAGCGCGCCTTGTCTACATGGTAATGACTCATCGCGAAAAAAGGCAGTACAGGAACATAGCTTTCTTCGTGACTGGTTTTTTCACGCACCATATTCATTTCAGTAATTGAATAGACTTGATAAAACTCAGGATGATGTGCATCTGTAATTAATGGATATTCTAATTGCTTGTGTACGATCTTTTGAGGTTCAGCATATTTTTCAAATAAATTAATGACTGGTGTAGTAAACAATTTAAAATTAGCGACATTTAATTCAGAATAATTTCGAACTACGGCTTGATCATTTAAATTTAATTTAAAATGGATAAGCAGTTCAAAATCACTCTCTTCTAGAGATAAATTCTTTAAAAAGTCTAAATCTAGCTTAAGATAATTGAATTTTTCAGGAAAACAGAAATACTCCATGAGCAAACGATACGCATGATGAGTATGCTGATCGAGTGGTAATAAACTTTCTTGTTCTAAAAAACCAGTTAGCTCAAATGGATTTTTATCCAGCGCTACAACTTTCTGCCCTATTCTGATGGCAAAAGTTGTTCCCTTCTTAAAAATACTGTCTAGTACTTGAAGCGGAAAATTAGAAATTGCATCTAAATAAATAGGAAGTTTTTCATTTACTAAACATAAATGAGCATGATTAAAAATTTCAAACTTAAAACTTAAAGTCGCATTTTGACTTAAATGTACATGTGCACTAGGTGTACTTTTGAACTCTAACGCTTGCAAACTTATCGGGAGTAATTTGATTTCTTGCGTGGTATTAAACTCACACTGAACGCCTTTAAAACTGCGAGACTTCAAAACCGTATGTGTAGGCACAACATGAGCTTCTGTGAGCTGTTTGATTTTATTTATATCTTCGAAACTTACCACCGAACAAGCTGGAAAATGTCGTAAGTATTGAGGAAACATCACCTCAAATAAAGAACGTGTAAATACGTCATAACTATCAGCAAGTTTTTTATCAATGCGAGCAGCAATTAATGAAAACGCCTGTATGAGACGCTCAATATGCGGATCATCAATTTGCTCTTGATTTAACGATAAACGCTGAGCAATTTTCGGATATTTTTGGGCAAATTCTCGAGATTGCTGACCAAATTCTTGTAGTTGTTTTTCGTAAAACGGTAAAAGCTCTTCTATCACAACACACCCACTAAGCTTAGGTTCTCGCCGAAATTACATATTGTTGCGTTGTCGGTTTTAGCAATGCATCAAAAACGACAGGTTCGTACAGTGGATGAATATTTAGATAAGCCTGAATGCTTAAACACAATGCCCCCATATTATGTCCATCCAACAACATCTCTACCCGTATTTGTCTTAATCTAGGTTCATGAGCTGCTATTGATTGTTCAATTGATTGACAAATCTTGTCTCGATCTAGCGGATTGGCTGTAGAAAGCCCCACAAAATCAATAATCCCGAACTGAAGTATAGATTTTTTAACCAATGGATAATCATCGACCACGTGATCTAATTTAGCGACACGACTATTCAGCAAGTCTTCTAAATCATTTGCTACCGATTCTCTTAATTGCTGAATAGAAAGACCCTTTTCATAATCTTCACTTTCAGGAATTAAGCGATCAAACAAAGTTGAACGAAATCCGTATGGATAAAGCCGATCTAAATTCATTCGAGTTCACAACAAGCATGCTTAAAGACAGCAGAGGCTAACTTTATGTCAGCCTCCACCAAATATTCACTTGAATAATTATGCTGCGTAAGAAGCAGTATTATTAGAAAGTGACCATTTCTTAGTAACAGCACCTTTAGCAGTACCGTTAATATCTTGTTGGTTATATGTCCACTCAACAGCTGCGTATTTCAAACCAAACGCTTCAGTTGGAACACCTTCTTCGTTAACTGTTGGAGTTACGCTAGAAACTAGAACATGCTTCAATTTAATTTGTAAGTACTTGATACGTTTATCGCCATTCGCACGATAAAAATCAATTTGTACTTCATCAAATGTATAACCAGCTGAACACGCTTCCCATAATTTTGGGCTAGTTGCATCTAGGTCTTTAATAAAAAGCATATCTGAATGTTCAACACGTTCAGCAGTATGACCACCAACACTACTTGAAGTAGCAGATTTAGGTTGACGAATGTTGTGAGACCAAGAGTTAACTTCTAACCAGCCTTTGTGCTCAGAGTCACGAGACTCGCCATCAACTTTATATTTACCGCGAAACTCAACGTATATATCTTTCATTTAGAACTTTCCTATTTTTAATTTAAAGTTATTCTTTCGCTGACCTTTATTAATTTGAGGACTGAGGTAACTCAGTGACAAGTCGCAAAGAAACTGACAACTCATCCAGCTGGAAGTGTGGTCGCAAGAAAACCACAGACTTGTAGTGACCTGGTTGAGCAGGATCTTCTACAACTTTTACAGACGCTTCACGTAGAGGGTATTGAGCTTTTGCTTCTTGAGAAGCGCCATCATCAAGCAATACATACTGTGATAACCACTCATTTAAAAATGCTTCAACATTTCCAGCAGAAGCAAAACTACCCACTTTATCTCTCATCATTGCTTTTAAATAATGAGCAATACGTGAAACAGCCATGATGTACTGAATTTGACTTGATAAAGCAGAGTTAGCATTTGCTGTATCATTGTCATATTTTTTAGGTTTTTGAGTTGATTGCGCGCCAAAGAAAGCAGCGTAATCGGTATTTTTACAATGCACTAAAGGGATAAAGCCCAAATCGCTTAATTCTTTTTCACGACGGTCAGTAATCGCAATTTCTGTTGGGCACTTGAATACCACTTCGCCATCTTGTGTTTTAAAAGTATGAACAGGTAAACCTTCGACTAAACCACCACCTTCAACACCACGAATTGCAGCACACCAACCATGCATATCAAATGCATTTGTTAAACGGGTACCGAAAGCATAAGCAGCATTCATCCACAAATATTCATTATGATTTGCACCCGAAACATCTTCAGCAAAGTTAAACCCTTCTGTAGCTGTTCCTTCCTTTGGATGGTAAGGAAGACGACCAAGCACATGCGGCAATGTTAATGCGACATAACGAGAGTCTTCACTGTCACGGAATGAACGCCATTGAACATATTCAGCCGTTTCGAAGATTTTTGAAACATCTCTAGGGCGATCGATATCTGTAAATGACTCAAGACCCAAAATGCTTGGGCTAGCAGCTGAAACAAATGGTGCGTGAGCTGCTGCTGCTACATGAGAGATTTGCTCAAGCAAATACATATCAGAAGGCGTACGGTCAAACTCAAAATCACCAATGAGTGCTGAATATGGCGCACCACCAAAAGACCCATACTCTTCTTCATAGATTTTTTTGAATAAAGTGCTTTGATCAAAGTCTGTAGCACCTTGAAAATCTTTTACCAACTCTTTTTTAGTCGTATTTAACATACGAATTTTAATGAGCGGATTAGATGGTGTTTCTTGACAGAAGTAGTAAAGACCACGCCAAGTTGACTCAATCTTTTGAAATTGCTCATTGTGCATGATCTGACTTAATTGATTTGAAATCAGTGCATCAATTTCGGCAATACGCTTATCAATTGATAAAGTCATATTTTCAGAAACTGTAATTGTTCCTGCCATTACTTCTTTGGCAAGTTCACCGATTAAGCTTTTTGCACGCGTATGTTCTTCTTCATTTCGAGCAATACGGCTTTCTTCAACAATCGAGTCTAAAAGATTAACTTGTTCATTTTCAACAAGTGGCATTGCTGCCGATTGAGCATTATTCATGATCAGCCTCCGCACTTAATTTACGAATTTGATCTGTACTCTTAAGCACTTCATCAAGTAAGTCTTCTAAACGTTCACTGTTAGAAATCTTATTTCTTAAATCTGTTAAGCGTTCACGCGCTTCAACGAGTTTCTTTAATGGGTCAACCTGTTGAACAACATTTTCTGGGCGAAAATCTTCCATTGACTTAAATGTTAAATCAACTGCAATTCTCCCACCCTCTTCAGTCAACGTATTATCTACCTGAAAAGCAGCTCTTGGAGACAATGACTCCATAACTTCATCAATATTATCTAAATCGACATTAATGAATTTTTTATCTTTTAATTTTGTACGTTCAAGCTCAGATGCTGCCGAAAAATCACCCATCACACCAACAACAAATGGCAGTTCCTTCGCTTCTTTTGCATCACCAATTTCAACATCATATGTGAGCTGAACACGTGGAGGTCGAATTCGCTGAAGCTTCTTTTGTACGCTTTCTCTCTTAGCCATAAGATTCTATTCCTGATTATTTAATTAAAGGGTCAAAAGGCGAACTTTTTGATTTATTAACATTGGCTACAGGGGCAGTTTTTGGTTTAACCGCAGTTGCTTTTGCTGGAGTTGCTACTCGTTTAGGTGCTGCTCTGGAAGCAGCAACTCTGTTACGCGTTACAGTTTGTTTTTTATAACTTCTTCTTTCGTTATCACCTGAGCCACCTTCTGTAGCTGCCTTAACATTTGAAGTATCAGGCGCAGGCATTGAAGTATGGATATTTTCAATTAACTGTTTAGCAGGTGGATAAGTTACATCGTTGCTTAAATAACGCATTTCCTGACTACGCATTTGCTGCAATGAGTTATTTGCAATACTTACACCAGATAAAAATAAAACATCTGTTATTAATGAACCGCGTATATTTTGACTTTGCAATTGACTTGCCAAATTCAATGCTTTAACTGGTTGATTGGTTTGATAAAACCGCATAGCGGCTTTAGCTAATAAATCATTTTTTTGAGTCGTATTATCACTATCACAAACTTGTTTAAAAATATTCAATAGTTCAGGATCATTCTGACCTTCTGCTAAAGGATTTTTTTTAATACAACTTTTTTTAAGTTTTACAGGCTCAATTTCTGCTGCGTGAGCACCTGATAGACTGATAATGTTTCCAGTCAG
>NZ_JRVL01000251.1:0-4276 GCF_054823985.1 Acinetobacter sp. GN11
CAGATTACCTTGTGGTACCACTTCAAGCTCAACCTTTCCGGCACGGTACAGTTCATCAAATACATAAGAGTCTGACTGACGCGGGAAAGAACAGATCACTTTTTTAACTGAACCAGCCTTAAGGAGCTTAGCCAAGCCATAATCACCATTACCGGCGTTATTACTCACAATAGTCAGGTCTTTAATACCCAGTTCAATCAGTCCGTCAATGAGTTCAGCGGGTTGTCCTGCGGTACCAAAACCACCAATCAGAATGGTTGCACCATCTTTAATCTGCGATAGTACCTCGCTTAGTGAGGACTTACTTTTGTCAATCATTAGACAACTCCATTGTGCTCATTCAGGAAGAAATAGATAAGAGATTTAGGCACACTGAGGTAGAATGAACAGATAGATATTTCACTCAATCCCGAGTGTTTCCCTTAGATTTCCTTTTAAACATTCTTGATAATTTTTGTAATTTGATCTAGTTATCAAACCATGGTTTTGTTCGGTATAAATAATTTTTGTTCGATGATCGAACATTATCTAATATAGTTGTACGATCTTGATAAATCCTAAAACTTATCAATGTAAAAGAATATGAGTTGTTATAAATAGATATGTAGAAAACTTGCTTAGACGAGCGAATCATCCAAACAAGTTAAAAATAATAGAATTAAGACTGAGATTGAAGAATCAAACGCGCAAGTTCTAAATCATCGGGATAGGTAATTTTTATGTTATCCGAACGCCCCATTACGACCTGTACAGTTTCACCCATATACTCAAGTGCACTTGCTTCATCGGTAATAGTGACGTTATTTTCTAAAGCATATTCAATTGCTTTTTTAAGTTTACCGATTTTGGTAATTTGAGGAGTTTGGGCTTGCCATAATAAATCTCGGCTAACCGTTTTATCAATATGATTGCCTGACTTAACCTGCTTCAAAGTATCACGAACAGGAATTGCTAAAATAGCACTATCATTTGATTCAATTGCCTTTACCACAAGTGCATTTAAACAATCAATGGTTACACAAGGGCGAGCCGCATCATGCACAAGAACCCAATCATTTTCATCGGCAAAATTTAAAAGATGATTTAACGCATTTAAAACTGAATGAACTCGCTCAGCTCCACCAATGCAAAAATGCGCCTTATCTATATTTTGAAATGCTAGAGTCTGAGCAAAGGTATCTTGTGTACCAATTGCCAAAACATAACCATTTAATGGAAGTTGGCTTATACGGCCAATCGTATGTTCTAAAACAGTCCTATTCTGAATATATTGATACTGCTTCAATTCAGTTTTAGAAAAACGACTTCCTGATCCTGCAGCGGGAATCACTGCCCATAATTTAGTCTGGGATATCTGGGGATGCAGGTGTCTCATTCGTTTCCAAATCAACTTTAGCGTTCGGGTCAATATAAATAGGTTTGTAATGGGTACTGATTGTACTCATTTGAACAAATGTCTCGTGAGGTTTAACCAAACCAAGATCAAGGCGGGCATGTTCTTCTATTGCTTCTGTACCATTTTTCAGGTCAAAAACCTCTGCTGCCAAAATACGGTTTCGCTCTTTAAGCTCTTCATTTACCTCAGCTTGTTGCTGAATTTGTTGCATGAGAGCTTGATGAGGGATATAGCCACCCTCACCTAACCAAAATTGATATTGCAGAATAGCTACTAAAACAATAACAAGTAGCAATATCAGTTTGCTTGAAGTGGATCGAAATACTTCTAACATATCATTAAGATTTTTAATTAAAAACTTTCGTTAAGAGTTTGTATTGTATAGTAATTAACAAGTAGCATGCGCAATTCCTGCAAAAATTTAAACAAAATTATTAATGGGCATATTACTTTAATTGACCATTGTGACATGTTTCATTTTGTCAAAAATGAATAGAATTTGAAAGGGAAATAATATTTATAAGTACAACTGTTTATAAATCAATCTACACACAAAAAATCATTCTAAGTATGAGAAATTTATGCTGAGAAAAGCTTATGGTTAATTTCCATTATTTACCCTTGTAAATTGTTGCTCTAACATGGTGTTGCCCCATTGGTCTCCTTCCCATTCATTCTTAAGTTTAAAACCAAAATTTTCATAAAGCTTTCTTGCTGCGCTAAGACCGCTAAAAGTCCACAATTGAACAGCTGAAAATTGTTTTTGATCACAAAAATCTATTGCCTCTTTTAGTAGTTTTTTACCGACACCTTGTCCTCGACAATCGTCATTTAAAATAAACCATCGAAGATGAGCTTCATTATTCCCCAAATCTTCGCCATCAATTGCTACAGAACCAACAATTTGATTATTTTTAATTGCCAACCAAATATTATTAGGTTCTTTAGAAAGACGATTACAGAATTCAGCTAAATTCGTGGCCACTTTTTCTTCAAAGAAACATCCAAAATTATAGTTTTCATGATAGTAAATACTATGCATTTCAACGACTCTACCGATCATACCTGCACGGTAACCGCTTACAATTTCAATATTATTGTTATCAATTAGATTTTTAGCAGCTCGACAGTTTATTAAAGCTTCAGCATAAGTTGTCAAACCTTGAGCAATAACAAGTTGTTTGGAAGAGTTTAATTTTTCAATCGCTTGAACAACTTGCATCTCTCCATAATTATTAATTTTTCTTACAGTATCAATTCCCTTAGAAGTGAGTTTAATCACTTTTAATCTGGCATCATTCTTATCTTGTTCCTCTTTAATCTCACCAGCCTTAATGAGTTTAATCAACATTCTACTCACACTTGATTTCTCTAGACCTAAAATCTGTCCTAATCGTACAGCGGTTAGAGAACCTCTATTTTTAAGTTCAAGTAAAGAATGAACAGCTGACGGAGAATAATCCGTGGCAGCAAGAGTTGAGCTCATAAAACCTAATTCACGAACCATGATTCGAGATGAACTACGGATTTCATCAATAATTTTTTGGTCAATCATCACTTCACCCTCAAAGCATAGTTGTACTATACAACTATATTTATATAAAAGAAGCCAAGATTTTCCTCATTTATAAAACGAGCTTAAATAGAGTAAAAGCCATCTTTCGAGGGCTCTTATAAATCGACTGCTTATGAGAGTCTAAATCAGAAATTATAACGAACACTCAACGTTGCATTTCGTGGTGTTCCCCAATTCATTGAGTTAGCACCAATACCTTCATAATATTTTTCATCAAAAATATTATCGATATTAAATTGAAGTTTGATATTTTTATCTACTTGATAACCAAGCATCGCACTTGCTAAAACATACGCATCTTGCTCAATACAAGAACTTCCACTACCCGTATAGTATTTACTCTTATAATTTAAACCAAGCCCTGCACTCCATTGATCAAGTTTGTACTTAACAAATAGATTCGAGGTTGTTCGAGAGTTTGTCGTATTAACCTTTGTGCCTTGTGCATCTTTTGCTTCAAAATTAGCAATACCAAAGTTAATACCCCAATTGTCATTAATCTCACCATCAGCTTCAAACTCAAAACCTTTACTTTTAACCCCATCTACAGCGCGATAGGCCTGCTCTGTAGTTTGTGTACCATTACGGACAATAAATACTCCCGGTATCGATTCAGCAAAATTAGATTGTTCTATTCGGAATACTGACAATGCTGTATTTAAACGCCCTCCAAACCATTCGCTCTTTAAGCCAGCCTCATAACTCTTACCAGTAATCGGATCTATATATTGATCATTTATATCTTTACGTTCTTGAGGTTTAAAAATTTCTGTATAACTCGCATACACAGAATGATCTTGGGCAAAATCATAAATAGCGCCAACATATGGTGCTAATTCATTGTTAAATTCACGGTTACCTTTATCATTTTCAGACTTATATTCCCAGTTAGATAAACGTGCACCAGCAATAATTTTCAAAGGATCCAGAATCTGGAATTTACCAGCAATATAAGCGGCAGTTTGTGTAGTTTCATTCAGCGCATTTTTACCATTTAAAACAACAGGCTGAAGCAACTCTTGAGCCATATCATTATAGTTAAGTGGTCCACCTAAATATTTTTCAATATCTTGGTTTATGTTAGATCCACCAATAATGATTTCTTGTGGGCGATTAAAAATCGTAAATGGAGCATTGATAAAAACATCAATATTGTTTTCTTCAACAGAATCGCTCCACACACATCAAAATTTGAATTTCTAACAGATTGAATACTGATCTTATTTAATCATCGCGCGGAAACCATGGGCTTTATATTATTGATTCAAAAATATATAAACCAATTTTCAAATTCAAATTGACTG
>NZ_JRVL01000252.1:0-3240 GCF_054823985.1 Acinetobacter sp. GN11
GCATTTAGAAAACTAAATGCCTTTTCATTAAAAATTATAAACGTTTACGTTTTGCAGCTGCAATTTGCGACTGGCGCATACGGAAGCCAGCTTTTTGTTTTTCAGTTGTCTTGTCGATGCAATACACGCAAGAAACCCCATGTTCATAACTCGTTAAAGCTGACTCTTCAGGAGTTAATGGCCAACCACAAGCGTGACATTTAATATTTACGCCTTCCTCAACGCCATGAATTACAGCAGTACGTCCGTCAAATACGAAACATTCGCCTTCCCATAAGCTTTCATCAGCAGGAGTCTCTTCTAAATATTTAAGAATACCGCCCTTAAGGTGGTAAACCTCTGTAAATCCTTCTTGAAGAAGTAAAGAGGTTGATTTTTCACAGCGAATGCCGCCTGTGCAGAACATCGCAATTTTTTTATCTTTATGTTGCTCTAGCTCTTTTTTAACATATTCTGGAAACTCGCGGAATGTCTCAGTTTTAGGGTCGATTGCACCTTTGAATGTGCCCGCCTTATACTCATAATCATTACGCGTATCGACTAAAATCACATCATCACGTGCAATTAAATCATTCCACTCTTTTGGATCAAGGTAGTGGCCCACTAAGTCGCGGGGTTTAACTTCAACCCCTAAAGTAACAATCTCTTCTTTAAGTTTAATTTTCATTTTACGGAAAGGTTTGTCAGAGCTATGGGATTCTTTGTATTCCATAGAGGCAAAACCTTCATTGAGTAAAAATTGATAGAGGCTATCAATTGCTACACGGTCGCCCGCAACAGTACCATTAATTCCTTCACCTGCTACAATCAGAGTTCCACAAAGGTTAATTGTTTTCACTAAGTCTAATAGACGTTGCTGAAGATCTGTAGGATCTTGAACTTCTTTAAATTGATATAGTGCGGCAACAACCCAACCTGCGGTCGCTTGCTGTTCTACAGGTGCAAGCTGTTCTACAGTAGCGTTCATGGAAAACTCCAAATGTATTAAGATATAAATTTAAGGCGCATATTTTAGCGCGAAAATGTGTAATAAGCGAGAAAACCATAAAAAGTATATGGTTTATTTAAGGAGTTTGTTTTGAGTAATGATCATCGAATGCTCTCTCTCACCCCATGTGCAGGGCGTTGTTCAACAGTTTTTGGTGATCAGGTTTGCCGTGGTTGTCGCCGTTTTAACCATGAAGTGATTCAATGGAATACTTATACAGCAGAGCAACGCTTGGCTGTGTGGAAGCGCTTAGATGATCAGTTGAATCAAATCCTAGTACCTATGTTGCCTCATGCGAACTTGCAGCATGTAGAGGGATTTATTTTAAGTAAGCGTGTCCGGTTGATGGAAGGGGCGAGTAAAGGTCGCAAGCTTTATCATGCTTTGAAAATATGTGAAAAAAATAAGCATCTGGCAACAGAAAGTGGTTTGGGTATTTCGGAGCCTCAAGTCAAAACAATATGGGTTGAATTTGAAAGGCGTGTTTTAGCTTTGGCTAAAGCAAGTTATGAGTTGGCTTGGTTAAGAGCTGATGGAATTAGTCATCACTTATTAAGTGTCTTTGATGAAGAATAAGTTTTTAAATTGAATTGAAAATATCTCAATAAAAAAGCTGCCAGAAGGCAGCTTTTTTATCATTAATTTTCTTTCGAATATTAACGTTTGATATCGCGCTGAGTCGGACCAGTATAAAGCTGGCGAGGACGACCGATTTTGTATGGTGCGCTGTGCATTTCTAACCAGTGGCTGATCCAACCTACTGTACGTGCAAGTGCAAAGATTACCGTAAACATTTCTGTTGGGATACCAATCGCTTTAAGGATGATACCTGAGTAGAAATCTACGTTAGGGTAAAGTTTACGTTCAACAAAGTACGGGTCGTTCAATGCAATGCGTTCAAGTTCCATAGCAAGCGCTAATTGAGGATCATTGATATTTAATGCTGCAAGAACTTCGTCACAAGTTTGTTTCATGACTTTAGCACGTGGGTCGAAGTTTTTGTAAACGCGGTGACCGAAGCCCATGAGTTTAACTTCTTTACGTTTAACTTTTTCCATGAACTCGGCAACGTTTTCTACACTACCGATTTCATCAAGCATCTTAAGAACAGCTTCGTTTGCACCACCGTGAGCAGGTCCCCAAAGCGCAGAAATACCTGAAGAGATACATGCGTATGGGTTTGCACCAGTAGAACCAGCAAGACGTACTGTAGATGTCGAAGCATTTTGTTCGTGATCAGCATGAAGCGTGAAGATACGATCCATTGCGCGAGCAAGAACAGGATTTACTTTGTAATCACGGTCAGCAGGGGTAGCAAACATCATGTGTAAGAAGTTTTCCGCATAATTTAAGTCATTACGTGGATAGATGAATGGTTGACCTACTGTGTATTTGTAACTCCAAGCAGCAAGCGTTGGAATTTTTGCAATTAGACGAATCGCAGTGATTTCACGGTGATTGATGTCTTCAATGTCAAGGTTGTTGTGATAGAACGCAGATAATGCACCAACAACACCAACCATGATTGCCATAGGATGAGCATCACGACGGAAACCATTGAAGAAACGGCTAACTTGGTCGTGAACCATCGTATGAGCGCGAACTTTGGCATCAAATTCTGTTTTTTGTTCAGCAGTTGGAAGCTCGCCATTTAATAGCAAGTAGCAAGTTTCAAGATAGTCTGCTTGAGTTGCTAACTGATCAATTGGGTAACCGCGGTGTAATAAAATACCTTTGTCACCATCAATGAACGTAATTTTAGACTCGCATGCAGCTGTCGCCATAAAACCAGGATCGAAAGTGAAATGACCTTCTTTCAATATGCTGCTGACATCAATTACATCTGGACCTAAAGTGCCACTGTAGATTGGTAATCCAATTTCTTTGCCATCAAGATGTAATACGGCTTTTTTGCCATTTGCTTCAGACATTCAATAGATCTCCTGTCCTGGTGAATGTTGATCTGACCCGAAATCCTAATGTTCTCATGTGCGAATCAGACGGTGTCAAAATTTGCTATAAGATTAGTGAGTACTGAAATTTTGTCAATTATACTTATGGATAAAAAATGACGATCTCACAGAGAGTTAGTCATCAAGACCCGAGCAAAAAAGTCAGTAAAATCACTGCATCGGGATGGTATAATAAGTCAATTCAACAAGAACGTGCAGAAAAAAAATGAAGTATCAGTCTAATTGTAAGCAAATTTTAAAATTAAGATTAAAAATGATAAGTAGGTAGAAAATGCCAAT
>NZ_JRVL01000253.1:0-6395 GCF_054823985.1 Acinetobacter sp. GN11
TTTTTTTCATGTATGCTGTCCTTAGTTCAAGAGTTGATTTGAAATGCACTGTGATATTTATAGATCGAGCAAAAAAGATGAAATGTACATGTATATTGCTCGTCCAAACTATCCTGACGATGCGGAACAAGCTGATCCGTTTGAAAATATTCCTGAAGCTGTTGTACAAGCGTTTGGTCGTGCAACGTTTGTCATGCATTTAGAATTAGCTCCAACACGTAAATTGGCGCGTGCTAATGTTTTACATGTTTTAGACTCATTACAAACAAAAGGTTTCTTTATTCAGATGCCGCCAGAAGGGTTAATTAACCCAAATGCGGTTGAACCAGAGGGCTTACGTGGTGCGTGAAGATCAAACTGGAATAATGAATCAATTATTCTCTTTTTTGGATGTTGTTCCTGAAGGTGTTATTGCTTTAACAGCTTATGGAATAGGCGCTATGATTGCTTTATGGTGTTGGTGGCGATTAATGCGTCGCCTTCCTACAACTTTTGGTGCAATTAGCTGGCTTATTGTCTTTGCTATTTTAGTTACACCAACAGTGTCTGAAGGACCGAATGCATCGGTAGCACCAGCTATTTTTGGACTACTATTTGGTGTTTTAACCAAAGATAGCCCTTTAATCTGGTCAAATTTATCTTTAATTCTGTTTGTAGTTGGTCTAGGTTTGGTGATTGGATATTGTTGGTCAAAATATTCAATGAACAAAAGCATGCGTTCCATCTAACCATTGAAATAGAAAAATAAGGTCTTTACATGTCTGCTGATACCCAACATTTTACCGGTACAGATCAATATATCGCGACGGATAGTCTTAAGCTCGCTGTAAAAGCAGCTCGTGCTTTACAAAAGCCTTTACTGATTAAAGGTGAACCTGGTACGGGTAAAACTTTACTTGCTGAGCAAGTAGCACAAAGCTTGGGCTTAAAACTCATTACTTGGCATATTAAATCGACAACCAAAGCACAGCAAGGGTTGTATGAATATGATGCAGTTTCTCGTTTGCGAGACAGCCAGTTGGGTGATGATCGCGTTTACGATATTAAGAACTATATTAAACCCGGTAAACTGTGGGAAGCTTTCACGAGTGAAGAGCGTTGTGTATTGTTAATTGATGAAATTGATAAAGCCGATATCGAGTTTCCAAATGACTTGTTGCATGAACTCGATAAAATGTCTTTCTATGTTTATGAAACGAGTGAAACCATTACGGCAACACAACGCCCAATCGTAATTATTACTTCGAATAATGAAAAAGAATTACCCGATGCTTTCTTACGTCGTTGTTTCTTTCATTACATTGAGTTTCCAGATGAAGCTACAATGCGAGAAATCATTGCCGTTCATTTCCCAAACATCTCTGCAACATTAGTAAATGAAGCTTTACAGGTTTTCTTTAAACTACGTGAAATTCCTAATTTGAAGAAACCACCATCAACCTCTGAGTTAATCGATTGGTTAAGCTTGCTCATGGCAGACGATATGCCAGAAGATGTATTACGCAATCGAGATACATCAAAAGCTATTCCACCTTTATATGGTGCGCTGATCAAAAACGAGCAGGATGTGCAACTCCTCGAACGTTTGGCTTTCATGTCTCGACGTTAAAGGAGGGAATAACCCATGTTTGTGCGGTTATTTTACACCTTACGTAAATACGGTGTTCCAGTTACAACTCGTGAACTTATTGACTTAAACCGTGCAGTAAGTGAAGGTTTAGTTTTTGCCGATCAAGAAGAGTTCTATCAACTTGCTAAAACTATTTTAGTTAAAGATGAGCGCTTTTTTGACAAGTTCGATCGTGCCATGAAAGATTACTTTGATGGTATTGAAACCTTTGATCTGGACGAGTTACTCAAGCAAGTTCATAAGTTGCCAAAAGACTGGTTTGATTTAGAACTTCTAGAAAAGCATTTAACTCCTGAACAACGGGCAGAACTCCAAAAAGCAGGTTCCTTAGAAGAACTGATGAAAATGCTGGAAGAGCGGTTACGCGAACAGCATAAAAAACATCAGGGTGGTAACCGCATGGTGGGTACTGGTGGTACTTCGCCTTTTGGGGCCTTTGGAGATCATCCAGAAGGCGTCAGAATCGGTGGACCAGGGCGTAAACGTTCGGCAGTTAAAGTTTGGGAACAGCGTAAATATCAAAATCTGGATGATGACCAAGTTCTTGGTACTCGCCAAATGCAAATTGCTTTACGACGCTTACGTAAATTTGCGCGTCAAGGTGCAGCTGAAGAGTTGGACGTTGACGGTACAATCCGTGAAACAGCCAAGCAAGGTATTCTTGATGTTCAAATGGTGCCTGAGCGTCGAAATCGAATAAAAGTGCTGATGTTGTTTGATGTGGGCGGTTCGATGGATGCTCATATTGCACAATGCGAAAAACTGTTTAGTGCCGCTAAAAGTGAGTTTAAAACACTCGAATACTTTTATTTCCATAATTGTCTTTATGACTATGTTTGGAAAGATAATCATCGCCGCACAGCCACACGTATGAATACGTGGGATCTATTTCACACCTATGGACGCGACTATCGTGTAATTGTAGTGGGTGATGCCAGTATGGCACCGTATGAGCTGAAATCGGTGGGTGGCTCGGTTGAATATATGAATGATGAAACAGGTGAGGTTTGGTTACGTCGCCTACGTCAACATTTTGATAAAACAGCGTGGCTAAACCCTGAAACAGAAGGGTATTGGCATTACACTCAAACCATTGGTTGGATTAAAGAGATTTTTGAAAATCATATGTATCCAATGACGCTAAAAGGCATTGAGGATTTAACGCGTTACCTTTCTCGATAAGCTTAATAACTTTAATAATTTTAAAAAGAGGGATGATATGCAACATCAAATTAACGGTATTGCTTTGCCGAATGAACAAGGATTTTTTGGTGAATATGGCGGACAATTCATTCCTCCACATTTAAAAGAAGCAATGGATGAAATTAATGTTGCTTATGAAGAAATTCGCCATACAGTTGAATTTCAAAATGAACTATCAGACCTCTTTACAAATTATGTAGGCCGTCCAAGTCCCTTATTTCATGCGAAGCGTCTTTCTGAACAGTTAGGCGGTGCACAAATTTATTTAAAGCGTGAAGATTTGAACCACACAGGTGCTCACAAAATCAATCACTGCTTAGGTGAAGCTTTACTTGCTAAATATATGGGCAAAACAAAAGTTATTGCTGAAACAGGTGCTGGTCAGCATGGCGTTGCTTTGGCAACCGCTTGTGCGTTAGTGGGGATTCCCTGTGAAATTCACATGGGTCAAGTCGATATTGAAAAAGAACATCCAAATGTAGTCAAAATGAAAATTTTGGGTGCTCATTTGGTGGCAGTTACACGTGGTACAGCAACATTAAAAGATGCTGTAGATAGTGCATTTGAAGAATATTTAAAAGACCCAAAAAACTTTATATATGCCATTGGTTCTGTTGTAGGTCCGCATCCATTCCCTAAAATGGTTCGTGATTTTCAATCGATTATTGGCAATGAAATTAAAGATCAAACGCATCAGCGATTTGGAAAAAGCCCCGATTATGTTGTGGCCTGTGTCGGTGGTGGTTCAAATGCAATAGGCGCATTTACAGCCTTTTTAAATGACTCAGACGTAAAACTTGTTGGGGTTGAGCCTGCTGGACATGGTTTAGAAACCAATATGCATTCAGCAACACTAACTTTAGGTAAGCCAAGTCAAATTCATGGTATGGCGTGTTATGTCCTTGAAAATGAGGCAGGTGAACCTTTACCTGTGCACTCTATTGCTTCAGGACTAGACTATCCTGGTGTTGGACCACAACACAGCTTTTTAAAAGATTTAGGACGTGTTGAATATAGCACCGCTACCGACCAAGAATGTTTAGATGCTTTTATGACACTGTCTCGCGTTGAAGGCATTGTTCCTGCGCTTGAAAGCTCACACGCTGTCGCTTGGGCAATTCGTGAAGCGCCAAAACTGCTGAAAGAAACCATGATTGTGGTAAATCTGTCGGGCCGTGGGGATAAAGACTCTGATTATGTTGCCGACAAGCTTGAGCTTTAAAATGAATTAAACTTTAAAAGCAGCCCATCATTTAAGGGCTGTTTTTTTTTTGAACATCTAAATTAAATTTCATTATTTTATAATTAAAACAAAGTATTCTGATTTTAACGTGTGATTGTTCGAGATAGGCCTGTAAAACTCCGGTTCATAGGGCAAAGCGTTGCTTTGCTGTACCTCACTCAGTAGAATAGTCACTTTGCAAAATTTGCCTTTGGAGACGCCTAAGTGGAGCGACCGACGATTAGCCCTGAAAATTTACAGGAAGCGGCTGAAAATTTATCAACAATTCGAGATTTCATTCGTTTTGGGGTATCAGCATTACGTCAACATGATGCACATTTAGGACAAGGTACTGAAGATTATTTTGCAGAAAGCTCTGCATTAGTTTTACAAACCTTATCTCTTGAATGGTCAGCAGACGCAGAAATTCTAGATGCGAAGTTATTACCAAGCGAAAAAGCAGAATTTTTAAGCTTATTGGAACGCCGTATTAATGACCGCATTCCAACATCTTATTTATTAAATCTTGCTTATTTCTTTAATAAGCCATTTTATGTAGATGAACGTGTACTCATTCCACGTTCACCAATTGCAGAATTAATTGAGCAACGTTTTGCGCCATATTGTTTAGATGAAAATGGTCAAATGCGCGAAGCTCTCAATAATTTGCCAGAAAATGCAAAGCCTAAAACTCCGCACCGTATTTTAGATATGTGTACGGGTTCTGGATGTATTGCAGTCGCTTTGGCTTATGCTTATCCAGATGCTGAAATAGATGCAACTGACATCTCTAAAGAAGCTTTAGAAGTTGCTTCAATTAATACTGAGCACCACAATAAGCAATATCAAGTTGCATTGCTTGAGTCGGATCTATTCGCCAAGATTCCAGCTGAAAATCAGTATGATTTGATTGTAAGTAATCCACCGTACGTCGATGCTGAAGATATGGCTGACTTACCAGAAGAATTTTTACATGAACCTGAACTTGCATTGGCAGCGGGCCAAGATGGTTTAGACTTAGTTCGTAAAATGCTTGCACAAGCGGCAGATTACTTAACTGAAGATGGCCTCATTGTCATTGAAGTAGGTAATTCTGAATGGTCAATGCGTCAGAACTTTAATACGATTGATTTCAACTGGCTCACTTTCCAAAAAGGTGGCTCAGGTATTTTTGCTTTGACTGCTGAACAATGTCGCCGTTATAGAAAACTATTTGAAGAGCAAATATAAGGAGTTGGGCATATGGCAGGGAATACTATTGGACAACTCTTTCGTGTAACTACTTGCGGTGAGTCTCATGGCGTTGGCTTAATGGCAATTGTTGATGGTGTGCCACCGGGCCTTGAGCTTTCTGAAGAAGACTTGCAAAAAGATCTTGACCGTCGTAAACCAGGTACTTCTAAGTTTGCGACTCAACGTAAAGAGCCTGATCAAGTTAAAATCATTTCAGGTGTTTTTGAAGGTAAAACGACAGGTACACCAATTGGTTTGTTGATTGAGAATACTGATCAGAAATCAAAAGATTACGGCAATATTGCCCAAACTTTTAGACCTGGCCATGCCGACTATACATATACGCAAAAATACGGTTTCCGTGACTATCGTGGCGGTGGCCGTTCAAGTGCTCGTGAAACTGCTATGCGTGTTGCAGCGGGTGCAATTGCTAAAAAATATTTAGCAGAAAAATTTGGCGTCTTGATCCGTGGTCATGTTACTCAAATTGGCAATGAAGTTGCCGAAAAACTGGATTGGAATGAAGTTCCGAATAATCCATTTTTCTGTGGTGATGTAGACGCTGTTTCACGTTTTGAAGCCTTAGTGACTTCTTTACGTGAACAAGGAACAAGCTGCGGCGCGAAGTTGGAAATTTTGGCGGAAAAAGTTCCTGTTGGCTGGGGCGAACCAGTTTTTGACCGTTTAGATGCTGACATTGCTCATGCGATGATGAGTATTAATGCAGTTAAAGGTGTTGAAATTGGTGATGGTTTTGCAGTTGCTGGACAGTTTGGACATGAAACACGTGATGAATTGACCAGTAATGGCTTTTTAGCGAATCATGCGGGTGGGATTTTGGGCGGTATCTCAAGTGGTCAGTCCATTCGAGTTGCTATTGCACTAAAACCAACAGCAAGCATTACGACACCGGGTAAAACGATTAATTTAAATCGTGAAGATACTGATGTATTGACTAAAGGTCGTCATGACCCATGTGTAGGCGTACGTGCGACACCGATTGCAGAAGCAATGCTAGCGATTGTTTTGATGGACCACTTTCTACGCCATCGTGCTCAAAATGCAGATGTTATTCCTCCATTTGCTCCAATTGAACCGTAGACATAA
>NZ_JRVL01000034.1:0-13422 GCF_054823985.1 Acinetobacter sp. GN11
TTTGATAACAATTAAATTTAATTGATTTATATAAGGATCATTATGAGTTTGCTTGAAGTGAGCATTTCTACTAAAAGGCTTAATCTAAAACCATTTACGGCAGAAGATGCAGATGAAATTTACAGCTGTATCACACCTACCCTAACACGCTATATGGCGTGGGACCCTCAACCAAGACATGAGTTTGATCAAACTTGGAATGCTTGGTTAAAAAACTTCAAAGCTGGCTCAGAAATTATATTTGTTATAAGAGAGGCACATTCTCAAATATTTATAGGTCTTGTTGGCCTACATCGTATGCAAACTCCTCATCCAGAGTTAGGCATATGGATACGCGAGGATTATCATTTTCATGGTTATGGAAGAGAAGCTGTATCAGCAGTCGCTAAGTGGGCAGTCGACTTTGTTAAACCAGACTATTTTATTTATCCAGTTGCTGAAGCTAACGCTCCAAGTCGAAAAATTGCTGAATCTTTGGGAGGAAAAGTAGTTTCAAAAGCTACAGGCCCCAAATATGAATTTGTAACCTATGAGATTCCTGTTCGCTTTTAAAGCCTATTAATTAAGCATTTACAACATATTGATCTAGATTTTTTAATGCAAAATCAATTATCTGAGCAAGTTCTTCTTTTGAATATCCATCTCTTGCTTGAACAGATAATCCATGCAGAACAAGCGCGTAATATTGCCCTAAAGTTTTAGCGTCAGCCTCTGCGACCAATTGACCGTCTGATTTTGCCTGAACAAATCGTTCGATCAGACTTTGGCCCCGCGCAATGCGCTGTGCTTTCATCCAATCAAAAACAGCTTGGTTTTCTTCACCTAACACACTCGCTGCGGACACAACCATGCACCCATACGAGTGATTGGCTTGCGTGTAAAGCGCTAGCGCATCTTGAAATAATTGGCTGATGGCATCTTTAATATTTTTTTGCTTTAAAGCATTTAACGCAAAATTACCTTCATTTTTTTCATAGTGATTTACGGCTTCTCTAAACAAAGCCTCTTTTGAGCCAAATGCTTTATAAATTCGAGCGGAGGCAATCCCTAAAACTTCAACTAAATCTGACATTGATGTGCCTTCATAGCCATGAAGCCAGAAAAAATCTCTCGCTTTTACGAGGGCTTCTTCTCGATCAAACTCTCTTGGTCTGCCAGCCATAATGACCCTTCATCAAACTTAGTACATCTTTTCATTATTATTCGAAAAAAATATTTTCACAAATAAATCAATGAGATTTATTCAAAATAGTCCTGGTTTGTTTTGATTTTCAAATAAAAAGTTGTTTTTATCCAAAATTCAGCCTATTGTTTGTCGATCGACAACTAATTAGGTTTTATTATGAAAACCATCAAAGGCCCTAGTATTCATCTTGCTCAATTCAGTGATGATGTTTTCCCTTTTAACCGTCTAGAAGATATTGCTGCTTGGGTAGCAAACCAAGGCTTTGAAGCAGTACAACTTCCTGCTTGGGATAAGCGTTTATTTGATGTCAATTTGGCAGCAGAAAGCCAAGATTATTGCGATGAAATATTAGGTACTTTAAATAATCATGGCTTAAAAATTAGTGAGTTAACGACACATATTTTTGGGCAGTTAATGGCTGTGCATCCTGCTTATGACTCAATGTGCGATAACTTTGCCCCCTCTCATTTGCATGGCAATTCAGCAGCTAGAACCGAGTGGGCAAAACAGCAAATGCTCGCATCGATTCAAGCATCTGCCCGCTTAGGTCTTAAAGACATGGGGACATTTTCTGGTTCGCTGGCATGGCCTTATGTATTTCCATTTCCTCAAAGACCGTCAGGACTCATCGAAACGGCGTTTGATGAATTAGCACGTCGTTGGCTTCCTATTTTGAATGCTTGTGATGAACAAGATGTAAACCTTTGCTATGAAATTCACCCCGGTGAAGATTTGCATGACGGCATTACATTTGAAATATTTTTAGAGCGAACTCATAACCACCCACGTTGCAATATTCTTTTTGACCCAAGCCATTTTGTTTTGCAGCAACTGAACTATGTGGAATATATCGATATCTATAAAGATTTCATTCGCATGTTTCATGTTAAAGATGCCGAATTTAATCCAACAGGTCGCCAAGGAATGTATAGCGGCTATCAAAGCTGGGGAAATCGAGCAGCTCGATTCCGTTCTACGGGTGATGGTCAAGTTGACTTTAAAGCGATTTTTTCCAAGTTAGCATATTACGACTACGAAGGCTGGGCAACGTTGGAGTGGGAATGCTGCCTCAAAAATAAGGATGATGGCGCACGCGAAGGTGCCGAGTTCATTAAGCAAAATATTATTCATGTCACCGATAAAGTGTTTGATGACTTTGCTGCTGCCCCTGTGAATCAGACTCAAATTAATCAGTTATTAGGTATTTAAGGAATCGTAAGAGATCAACATGAAAACTCAATTATTTAATGAAAACTCATATAAAGAATTCCAACATCATTACACTCACATCGAAAGTAAAAAATTACACTACGTGACCTTAGGGGAAGGTCCAGCGGTATTACTGATTCCGGGTTGGCCACAAACTTGGTACGCATGGCACAAAGTCATGCTTGAGCTGGCGAAACAGGGTTATCAAGCCATCGCTATTGATTTACCTGGAACAGGAAATTCAGCTCCACTGGATGGAAGTTACGATACGGGGCGCATCGCTAAAATTTTATCAATGCTCATGACTGAACTTGAATATCAAACTTATTCGGTTGTTGGTCATGATATTGGGATGTGGGTTGCCTATGCGCTTGCATCTGACTTTCCTGAGTCAGTCACTCGTCTTGCGGTAACAGAAGCAGTGATTCCCGGTTTAGCGCCCGCACCTCCTATTTTTGTTGAGCCGAGTGAAAATATCTTTCTTTGGCATTTCATGTTTAACCAAACCCTAGATTTACCCGAAGCTTTAATCACGGGCCGTGAAGATACTTATTTAAATTATATGTTTGATAAATGGTCGTGGCACAAAGATAAAGTGGCGATTGAGACTTATATTGAAGCCTATAAAATTCCGGGTCGATTAACGGCGGGTTTTAATTATTACCGCTCTATTCCAGAGACCATTCGTCAAAATAAAATCAGAGAAACTAAAAGTTTAGACATGCCAGTTTTAGCCATAGGCGCTGAACATGCTACCGATAATGCGCCTTATGAAACCATGAAAAAAGTTTCACCGCATTTAACCAGTGCAATTGTAAAAGACTGCGGACATTTCATTATGGAAGAACAGTCAGAAACATTCAGCTCACTCATTTTAGATTTTTTACAGCAGGAAAAAAGCCATGCCTCTACTTGCTGAAATTGAAAACTGGCTTAAGTCCAAACCAACCACACAAGCTGTAAACTCGTTGCAAGAGCTAAGGGAACAAGTAAATAAAGACATTATTGATCAGCAAGGCATTCATCATGATGCAAGCTATCAACAAAGTTTTTATATTGCTGTACCAGATGGTGCCGAAATTGAAGTTCGTGTTTATGTTCCCTATTCACTCGAAAACACAGAGCAACGACCTGCTTTAGTTTTTGCGCATGGTGGAGGTTGGTGTCTTGGAAGTTTAGATGCATGGGACCGCTCGTGTCGGTTATTAGCAGAATCCACTCAACTGGTTGTGTTTTCTGTGGACTATCGTTTGGCGCCCGAGTTTAAGTTCCCCACACCTTTAAATGATTTTTTTACGGCTTTTCGCTATATCCATGACAATGCTTCACTGTTTGGAATTGATCAAAACCGCGTGTCTGTAGGTGGAGATAGTGCGGGCGCAAACATAGCTGCCGCCACGTGTCTCATGGCAAAACAACATCCGGAAATTAAGGTGAGCCATCAACTTCTTTTCTACCCTGCTTTAGATGCAACAATGAGTAGCAATTCTTATAGCCAATACGCCGAAGGTTATGGTTTGGACTCATCCACAATGGTTTATTGCTGGGATCAATATGTGCAAGATGAAAATGAAAAACAAAATGAACTTGTAAGTCCGTTACTCGCTCAGTCTTTAGAAGGACTACCAGATGCGACCATTTTTATTTGTGAATATGATCCGGTCCGGGATGATGGTGAAAGATATGCTCAAAAACTATGGGATGCCGGTATTCAGGTGAACTTTCATTTGTTAGACGGAATGATTCACGGAGCGATTCACATGCTGGCAATTAGCCCCGAAAAGGTAAAATCGATCTATAGCAAAATTCGTATGTAGATATATTTTTCGATTATTTAAACATATTGCTTAGTTGGGCCACTCTTCAAAATTGTTTAATCACACATCTGGAGTGGCCCAATTAAATTTTAACTATGGATATGGGTTATCCAAGTTCCACTTATGACACCGTAAACTTAACGCTATTATTTTGATAGATTGGCGTAATATCCTTGCCATTGAGTGTCACTTTTTTATAGGTGCCTTGGACTCTTTTAGCCGATAACACCGTATACGTTCCCGCAGCTAAATTGTCTTTTGTGACGAGCTGCAATGTTCCATTTAAGGTAAGGGTATTTGCCACCTGAACTGCTGGAAGTACATTCGATTTAAACGTGATGTTGAATGTGGTCCCTGCAAGCTGAGTTAAATTACCCGCAATGGTAACTGTTTTAGCTGAGTTGGTTTTTAATAAGCTATTTTCATGCATATAAATATCGCCTTGACCTGCACCATGCTCAGACAATATTTCTAAACCACCCTGTTTTAAATCAATACCGCCAGTAAATGAGTTATTTCCTGTCAGCGCTAAAGTTCCTGTACCTGATTTAGTCAGTTTACCCGCACCCGTAATATCATTACTCCATTGGTCATATTGGTTAAAGCCACCTAAACTCGCATCCATGGTCAGATTTACGTCACCATCAAAGCTGCCATAACCTGCGCCCGCTCTAAACAGGTTTAAACGACCATAGCCTTCAACGTCATCCATGACTGGATAACCCGAGGCAAGCGCAGTCGATTTTAGAACTACACGGCGCTGATCGGCTGTTAAATAAGGAAGTCGAGTTTCCAGTAAAACCTCTGCGCCTTTAGGCACCGTTGCTATTTTTGTTTTATCACCAATTTGGTTAAAACCATAGGTCATCCAGTGACTAACTTGCTGTTTTAATTTTTCAAGATCGGCAAAACGGTCATTTGCGTCATAAGGTGTTTTAGACAAACTATAAAACGATTCAAATGTTGAACTATTGGTCTCTTTCATGAGCTGTGTTTGAGCTTGTAAATAAGCTTCTTTTCGTTGCTCTACAGTCATGGCATTTAAGTTTGCAACATCTGCGGCAATCGACTGAAGTCGTCCACCAATCACGTCCATGGCTGAATGCATTCCCGCAATAATACGTGAATCACCCAAATCTAAACCACGAGCAACCAGTTCCTGATAACGCTGAGGCACTAAATAAGCCATTGCAATTGCATTTCGACCAGCTTCGGCGGTGTGGCCACTTGGAAAACCGCCGTCAGTGGTCGGAGTACTACTTTTTGCAGGCTCTAAACTAGGTACTACAATGACTTCAGAGCTCCAACGCCACGGGCGAGCATATTTATAAAAACGTTTTGCTGATTCCGTCGATGAGTTATTTCCCATCGCTTGAACAAATTCAACCACTTTTCCAAAGTTGGCATTGCCATCGGCAGTGGTAAGTCCACTATTGTTGCCTTTGTCATCGTATTTTACTTGTGCAGCATCGGCTGGCACTGAGTTAATTGTGGTGGTCTGCCCAGTAAGTTTTCTCCAAGGATCGGTTAATGCTCCCATCCCTGTCGTTACGCTATAACTTTTTCCACGTCTATCATCTAAATAGGCCCGAATAGCTTCTTCGTCTGTACGTTTATGCGTGGTTTGAATTGAATAATTAATGTTGTAGTTCAATACATCTGTATTCTTTTTTGTACCATCGGTACTGTCGCCCGGTAAACCTGTCCAGTTTGATGCGACTACTGCTGGAAAACCGTCTTTTGCCTCAGCAGATTGGCCCGCATCTACAAATAAACTTGAAGGCGCCCATACATCTAAAAAGCCGCTCAGCACACGTACGCCAGCATTTGTTTCAACCGTGGCATATCGTGCATCACCACGTTGATTGGTCATCCATGAATCTACAATGGTGGTGATATTCGATGGAACTGGAGCAGCATCTTCAAAACCTACGCCCTTGGGCGCTGCGGGTATTTCTTGATTTTCTGTCGAATTATCATCTGAGCTAGTGCTGTCATTACACCCCGTAAAAAAGACCGAACAAGAGATAAGAGAAAGTAAAAGTGTATTTATTTTAAAGCTAGACATGATGTGACCCGTTTAATAAATATCCATATCTTTCACCATAAATGTTTAGTTGTTATTACATATTTAAAATTAATTTAAATTTTTCTAAACAATACTAACTCTCTTTTTACTTTTTATACTTAACTGCTGAAATAGTTGTTTTGCCTATTTTTTGAAATGGGCTATCTGTTTTAAGAAGTCATTTAACGGCATCGGACACCCCCATAAATAGCCTTGAAACTCAGTACATCCATTTTTTTTAAAAGCACTAAATTGTTCAGTCGTCTCGATGCCTTCGACTAACACGCGAAGGTTCAAATCTAGTCCAATTTTAATAATGCCACTGACTAATTTATTACTACGTTTATCATCCAAAGCTGCCTGCACAAAGCTACGATCAATTTTGATTTGGCTAATGGGCATTTTCTGTAAATAGCTTAAAGATGAATAACCTGTACCAAAATCATCAAGGGAAAGCTGAATTCCATTTTTTGACAGGAAATGCATTTTTTCGATCATGCTTACACAATTATTTAAAGCAATATTTTCAGTGATTTCTAAAATGAGCCGCGATGGATTTATCTTATATTTTTGAACCATTCCAATCACGGTTTGCTCAAAGCTAGCTTGCATAAAATGATCAGCACTAATGTTGATTGAAAGCGTAAGATCTTTGGTCTCAGCTTTTTTGCTCCAGTCTTGTAAAACTTTGCAGCCTTGAGCTAACACCCACTCCCCAATCTCTGGCATTAATCCAAACGTTTCAGCTGCTGGAATGAAATCTTTTGTAGGAACATAACCTAAAGTAGGATGATGCCATCTTAATAAAGCTTCCGCGCCAATCAGCGTTTCAGATGAATTGATTTGTGGCTGATAAAAAAGCTCAAATTGTTGTTTCACAAGAGCTAAGCGTAGGTCTTTCACCATGCTGTTTTCTATTTGTATCTCTAATTGCATGGTATAAATTGAAATACAAATCATCAATGTGGCAGCACAAGTTGCAATCCATCCACCATGATCACGAATATCTTCAGATAGCGGTATAGCACTCTCAAGATTAAAAGAGCTTCCACTAAAAAATATAAAACACCCAATCGACAATAAAATTAAAATGAATTGTAAATAACTTGGGTCTCTGCGGTAATTCAAATACCCCAATATCGCTCCAGCAGGTAAAAATAAATGAGCTACCTGCGGACGATCAACGGTAGCTATATCAAAAAATAGGCAGAACACCACTGGAAAAACCAGCAAAACGACTTGAGATAAAAGAATGCCCGCTGAAATTCGATTTATATAAATAAGAAAAAGGCTAAATATGGAGATCAATGTAAAAAAGATATCCATGTAAACAATCAACCATATTTGTGCAAATGCAAAATATATGGTCCAGAACAAGCAAAAAATGATGCAAATAAAGATATTTGCTTTGGCTGCAATTGTAAGCTGCTGGTCCTTTACGCTACGGTAATTTTTCTTGTGTTTCTTAAAAAAAGACGAAGCGAACATAAATAAATCAACCATAAAATATTTCTTCATAGACCCCCATCTGGATCATTGATACCCCACTTCAAGATTCACAAATAAAACAAAATGTTTTATTCCTTCTTATTTATACGACTCATCTTGAGAACGTTGTTGTTTTATCGTGGTGGTATAGTTTGGTTGTTTAATTGAACGATGTTGCTTATCAAACACCTTATAATTTTAAAGAATCATCCCCTAACGATACATGTGTCTGCGACTAAGGTACAGGCTCTAAATAGCGAAAAATTAGAACATTATTGTTTCTAGAATATATCGTTCCAATGATTGATATTAATAATAATTATCATTACTATTTAATAATAATTTAAATGTGTGTTTAATTGCGCTACTCAGTGCCAATTTGTGGACTTCACTGCTATGAACCTCGATGTAGACAAACAGGTATGGTTTAGCCAAATTTACCGTTCTCAGCAAACTACGCTTTTATCATGGTTTAAACACAAACTTCAGCACCATCATCAATCTGAAGACCTAAGCCAGGAAGTGTTTTATCGTGCTTTAAAAAGTGAATATTGTTTTCAAAAAATTAAGGAACCACAGGCATGGCTTATGGGCATCGCCAAACATGTTATGATTGACTATTGGCGCCGTCAGCATATTGAAAACCTCTATCTAGACGCCCTACAGCATCTTCCAGAAGAATATTATCCCTCCGCTGAACATGAAGTTTATATTCAAGAAACTCTATATCAGGTTCATTTAATATTAGAAAAACTGCCTACCCGCACAGCTCAGGTCTTTTTAATGTCTCAACTAGACGGCATGATTTATCGAGAAATTAGTGAAAAAATGAATATTTCTGAAGCCACTGTGAAAAGAGATATGAAACAAGCTTTTTTAGCTTGTATAGACCTTTATAATTAACCTTGTTAGCTGCGCTTAATTTGTTACCTTATGTCAGATATTACTAAAATCCCTCACCATGTTTTAGATGCAGCCGCAGATTGGTTGGTACTTTTGCATTCAGGGGAAATGACAGCGATACAGCAGCAACAGTTTGAGCAATGGAAAGTCGAAAAAAAAGAACATCAGTTAGCACTCCAGCAAATGGAAAAATTTAGTCATGGCTTAACAAACCTTGCAGGCAACTTCCCTTCCGAAGCTTTAGTTCAGTCTAATCAAAAATTTAATCTTGCTGCAAAACGCAATATGCTGTTAAGCCTTTCAGGTTTAATGATCATTGGCTTGTCTGCCTACTTCATACCTTGGGAAAAATGGCAGTCGGACTACCACACCAAAGTGGGTGAAATTAAAAAAGTATCGCTAAAGGATGGTTCACAACTGATTATGGCGAGTAATTGCTATATCGATGTAAATTTCACAAAAGAAACACGTCAGATAAAGCTGATTGATGGGGAAATTTATATTGAAACGGCAAAGGATGCTCAACATCGGCCATTTATTGTCGAAACCAAGAATGGTTCAGTAGAAGCCTTAGGGACTCAATTTACGGTTCGTCAAGAAAGTAGTGAACAGACAAAAGTTAAAGTCTATAAACATGCGGTCGCAATTGAACCGGAGGACTCTTCTAAACGGCAAATATTAAAACAAGGTCGGCGCGCTTTTTTTGACGAAAAATATATTTCAAAGTCACTTCCTCTCGATAACGATCAGCCCTATTGGACCCAACAACTTTTGGTTGTAGATCAATGGCCACTTCAAAAAGTGCTAGATGAGCTATTCCGTTATAAAAAAGGAAGCTACCATCTCGATGCAGAATTGAAAAATATAAAAATTTCGGGCGTATTTTCTCTAAAAAATCCTGAGCAAAGCTTAGAAACTTTGGCCTATAGCCATCAACTTGAACTGAACTATTACAGTCCCTATTTGTTAAATATTAAAAAAAGATAAAAAAATGTGACCCTTTTTTTGATCTGGTTCGACTTATAGAGAAATACACTCCCTGTCGAGAAGACCACATGAAGGATTATCAAGCAAAAAGTAAATTGGCTTTGGCTATACGTGCAGTGCTATGGAGTACGCCATTGGTGGTCACGGCGCTTACCTCAACGTCTATTTACGCTGCGCAAACTTACAGTATTTCAATTCGCCAGAGCACGCTTGATCAAGCCATTAAACAACTGGCGATTCAAACAGGCACAACCATTAGCTACGATAATGCTAGTCTTTCAAAAACAAAAAGCAAAGGGCTTCAAGGGAATTACGCTGTTGATGATGCCTTAAACCTTTTATTGCAAAGTCACCCATTTGAAGCCGTTAAAGTCAACAATGGCGGCTATAGCATTCGAGTGAAGTCTTCTCCCGCTCCGATTGAACCCAAAGTCTTTCAGTTGGAAACGATTAAAACCAAAGCAAATAACAATAATGAATTTGATACGGCAGGCGGTGAAGCAGGTACAGCCCATTTAGCAACAATTCATATTAATGCTGATCATGGCGAAAACCTAACAACCGAAGGTTCTGGTTTATATACAACGAAAGCGACCACCGCCTCTACTGGCTTAGCTTTAAGTTTGAAAGAAACACCTCAATTGGTCAGTGTAATCACTAATCAACAAATGAAAGATCAGAACCTCACCCAATTAACCGATGTTGTAAGTCAGGCGGCAGGACTCTCTATTAAACAAGGCGGAAATATTGGTAGTGATAATTCCCCTATTTACGCTCGCGGTAAAGAAGTAGATAGTTATTTACTCGATGGCGTGAAGCTCATGAGTTCATATTCAAGTATTTTCCAAAGTCAGGACATGGCTTTATTTGACCGTGTAGAGGTTGTGCGAGGTGCAAATGGCTTAATGACAGGTGCCGGAAGTGCAAGCGCAAGTATTAATCTGGTCCGCAAAAAACCATTACAGGACTTTAAAGCTTCGGTGAGTGCTGACATTGGTTCATGGGATTCTTACCGTACCGATATTGATGTTTCAACACCTCTTAATGAGTCGGGAAGTATTCGTGGTCGTACTCTATTTGCCTACCAAAAGTCAGACTCTTATATCGACCGCTACAATGAAGAACGTAAAGTGGCTTATGCCGTAGTAGAAGCTGATTTAACCGAACAAACCAAAGCAAGTTTGGGTGCAAGTTACCAACAAATCGATTTGACTGGTGTCGCTAGAGGCGGTTTACCAAGCTTTTATACAGATGGCACACCGATTAACTGGTCACGCTCAGATTCAGCGGCAGCAAGTTGGACAGGTTCAGACCGCTCAACGACATCTTACTTTGCTGATATTGAGCACCAGTTTAATGATCGCTGGAAATTAAAAGGTGTGGTGTCTAGAACCATTACAGATTCGGATGAAATTGTAGGTTATACCTTCTCAAGTAAAGGGATTGATAAAGCTACTGGTAGTGGAGCGATGTTATATGCAACCCGTTGGGATTATCGCCCTACTCAAGACTTGTTCAATTTAACTTTGAATGGTTCATTTGATTTGTTTAATCAAACTCATGACGTGGTGTTAGGTACGACTTACACAAAAAGTAAAAATAAACGTCCTACCTATTCAGGCTGGAATAACACAGTTGACGATAAAATGACATGGGATGGAACTCTAAAAAATATTTTTGCTTGGGATGGCAGCACACCTAACCGCCCCGAAACCAAAATAGATGGCTGGTACAGTGGAGATGATCGTAGCCAATCTATTTTTGGTGCTGTTCGTCTTAAAGCCACCGACAATCTTGCAGTCATTTTAGGCACTCGAATTGAAGACTGGGAACGCGTAACTGGCAACCATTCAAATGCTGATAATAAGACCACCTACACAACACAAGAAGAAAGTGGCAAGGTGATTCCATATGTCGGTGTTACCTATGATTTCACTGACAACTGGACTGCTTACGCAAGCTACACCAATATTTTTTCACCACAAGATAAGAAAGCCGTTACAGGCGAATACATAGAACCATTAATAGGTAATAGTACCGAGCTGGGGATTAAGGGTGAGTTTTTTGATAACCAGTTAAATGTTGGCGCTGCTATTTATCAAACTAAAGAGGATAATACAGCGATTGCATTAACCAATGTATTTGCCCCAGATGGTTCTCAAGCCTATCGAACAGAATCTGGCACAAAAAGCCGCGGCTTTGAAATTGAAGCGACAGGTAAGTTGACTGATTTATGGCAAGTTTCTACAAGCTTTAGCCGCAACCTATCAAAAGATAGTCAAGACAACCAATTAAATACCGGTGTGCCAAATAATACAGCCAAACTGTTTACCACCTATACCCTGCCTTATCTTGATGAAGCTCTCACCATTGGTGGCGGTATTCGTTGGCAAAGCGAAATTTATGAAAAAAATGCGGTCTCTGCAACAGGTCGATTTACTCAAGAAAGTTACGCTTTGGTCGACTTAATGGCACGTTATAAGGTCAACAATAATTTAATGCTCAACTTTAATGTTAATAACTTATTTAATGAGAAATACCATTTAGCCACTACAAATAGCTATTACGGCGCTCCGACTAATTTTCGAGTGGGTGTGAAATATGAGTGGTAAATAAATTACTCGACGTTTAAAGATCTTACTTCAGAGGCAAATAATGCTCTTCTGAAGTAAGGTTAAACTGGCTTAATCAATTGGAATTGAATATTTTTGGCTAAGCTCAGGCTATAATATTAGACATGCACTATTATTTTATTTAATTCTCCTATGAAGAATGCGTTTTCTGACAGCAAACAAATTAGACAAGTGTCTAGTTTCCCTGAACTTATAAGTACAAAGTTTCAAGGAGAGGCAAATGCGATTTGCTGGCACAGAAATTTGGTTGGCGACTTTAAAGAAATTGTGAATAAACTTCATTTAAAAGAAAATATTACAGAAGTTACTGTTGAAGACCTTTTAGCGCTACAGCTTTCAGAACAAGGCGATCTAGCAAGGAAAACTATTTTAGAAGATATCGAGCAGTTAACTGAATTTGGTGCATCACCAGTACTTAACTTACTTAAACATTATGAACGCGATGAAGAGCTAGATTTCATTTCAACAGATGTATATTCATTTCATGTTGATCGCTCCCCAATTGAAACCGATACTTTCTTATGTACTTATCACGGCGCTGCCAGTGATATTGTGCCTAATGATCAGGTTGAACAAAAAGTTTTAATTCCAGAAATTAGAGAGAAGCTCAAAGAATTACATGACGGCCCAGATGCTGAATTTGAAGCCTTCTTGGCAGAGTATTTCTTTGACTTACATTATCGGCCTAAATCTAATGCCCAACCTGTAAATTTAGGCACGGGACATATTTGGCGTTTGGCAGTAGATCATCCAACTCAAACGGTTTTACCGTGTGTTCATCGGGCGCCTGTTGAAAAACATGGTGAATATCGATTGCTGTTGATTTGTTAAATGTTTATTCCATATATTTTAATTGAATTTGGCCTCTATAAAATTTAAGGGTTAATTTTATTCTTTTCTTAAATATTTTGATTTAACTCACTTTAAGACAATCCTGTCATTTAAAACAGGCTTTAGCCCTTTGAAATGGAATTTTTAATTCATACAAGAACACAAAAATAATTTTTATAACTTTTAAGCTCAATGACTCAATTTATTTTCAATAAGTTATTAATCATAAATTATCTATGAATATTACATCAATACTATCAATTATAGTAATATCTCCCTCGATTAAATACGCACAGTAAG
>NZ_JRVL01000254.1:0-243 GCF_054823985.1 Acinetobacter sp. GN11
ATTTAATGGTCTATAATGCACATCCATCGGCGGTGATGCAGATAAGAACTTGTTGAAAAACAGTTACTTGGAATTGAGTTGATTGCTTTGAGCAGTGGATTTGATAAGAAGTTAGTTTTGAGAATAAGTTTTAAAATATCGAAATTACCTGTTGACTTTTAAGAGATTAAGAGTAATATAGCCGACCTAGCTTGCTGGTGACGAATCAGCAAGAAGATCATTAAGAAATTATGAAGAACAACT
>NZ_JRVL01000255.1:0-3175 GCF_054823985.1 Acinetobacter sp. GN11
TAAAGTCATCCCAATCGCAAGTATTTCACTATCGTGATGAGGTAAACCATCAATTTCTAATCCAACTGGTAGTTTCGATTTCGCTCCCTTTCCAATCGGTAAACTCAGCCCTGGTAATCCAATATTACTGCCGGGGTCCGTATTTCGAATGAGTGTCTGGAAATTTTCAATTGAATTGGATTGTTCATTTGCTAGCGGTGCAACAATCGGTGATGTCGGAAATAATAAAGCATGTAAGTTATGCGCTTTAAATGTGTTTTGGTAGAGTTCAAGCAATTGAGGCCGAGCTTCTCTCATCGCTTTTTCATACAAAGGTAAAACAGGAACAAGTTGCCCCGTTTGATCTTGAATTAATTCAGGCAAGATATTCTGTTTAAAAAGCGCCTGTACATCTGGGCTTGAAATCTGATCGATCACAGTCTCTAAAGTCAGATTTAAATGATGATGTTTTAAATATTGAATAAGGTCATATTTGCCTTCATAGACGACCACTGGAAATGAAATCGCATGATTGAGCTGTTCTAAATTCGGCATATCGACATTAATAATTTCGACTCCTGCCTCTTTTAAAAGCTCAAGCGCAATATGAGCCTGCTCAAGAACATCTTCATCTAAATGATTCCAAAAATATGGATTGATGCCGAGCCTAATTTGATGAGGTTGTAATGGTTCTTTTTTTGGCTCTTGAGTAATAAGCTGATCAATTAAAATAATGTCAGATATTGTGTGTGCAATCGGGCCAGCAGTATCCCGCGTATGTGAAATTGGGGTAATACTGTCTTGTGAGTATCTTCCTACCGTTGGACGAAAGCCGACACATCCATTTAAGGCACTTGGCAAACGAATCGAAGCACCAGTATCTGTACCAATCGCAATTGGAACCATTCCAGCGGCAACCGCCACAGCACTACCTGAAGAGGACCCGCCAGCAATGTGTAATGGGTTTACGGCATTTCGTGTACCCACAACACCTTCAACATGCATGGCAGTATTATAGCCTGTTACCCCAAAGGCTAGTTCGTGCATATTGGTTTTACCCACAATGATCGCGCCGTGATCAATGAGCTTTTGAATAATAGGTGCGGAGCTTTGAGGCTTAAAGTTGGCTAAAGCTGGTGTGCCTGCACTATTTGAGAAACCTGCAACATGAATATTATCTTTAACAGCAATTAAAATACCCATCAAAGCTGGACATGGTTTTCCACTAAGTAGGTATTTATCCCAATATTGAGCTTGTTGAATTGCTGAAGCCTTATCTGTGCTAATAAATGCATTTAAAGATTGCTGTTTTTCAATAGAGGCAAAGTAATGATGGACGAGTTCTTCGCAAGACACTTTTCTGTCATGGATCAGTTTAGTGATGACATCTACTGAAGTACTTGCTAAACCCTGTGATTCAATCCAATTATTTTTTTCAACTGCATTTGACATGATGACTTAAAATCCATTTAAGTTGTGATCTTAAGAACTTAGTACAAATTGCTCATTCATTCGTATCCTCAAAATTGAGGATTGCTTTGCTTTAATGTTGAATGAGTAAGGCCATTTCAGTGCGATTATTGCAGCCTATTTTTCTCATAGAATTATTCAGATGGGTTCTTAAAGTGGTAAAGCTAATGCCAAGTAAATTCGCCACATGTTTATCACTTAAACCTTTAGAGACCAAACGAACCACTTCTTGTTCACGTGGAGTCAGGCCGTATTGTGTTGATAAATCTGCTGGTAAAGCTTGAGTAAAATAAGGTTCAAGCAGATTTAATATTCTTTTTTCACGCTCACCAAACATGTCGGCGTCTTGTGCACGCCAAATGCGTAAATCACCAATATCGACTCCATTTCGGACAAAATAAATATTTATGCCATGATATAAACCATAAGCCCGTAAAAACTCATTGTAATAGGTTGTCTTTTTAAGGTCTGTAAGAGGCATAACTTCATTTACAAATGTCGGTTTCTGGTGTTTGCGAAGTTGTGTGGTAATTGGGTCAGCAAATTGCCAAACACGATCATAGTCCTCCATCGCTTTTGGGTCGATTTTCCATATCACACCTTCTTTCGATAAATTATGCGTTGAATCCCAAATATAAGATGCGGCAAAATCAGCCCTCAATAAGATGGCAATATCGGCAATGATATTTTCACGTAAATTATATTGCCCTTTTCCTGAGCCAAGTTTCCATAATATTTCAGAAAACAATGTAAACTCAGACGGGCTGAAATCCTTTTCTAAAAGTGCGGTCATCGTCTACCTATTTAACAAAATCCATCGAATTTTAAGAAGATTGGTTAAGAGCTTCCTTTGAGCTTAATACCTATCCCATCCATTTCTATAACATATCTATTTTTTGATTTGGTAGGTAATAGCTATATTTTTTCCGTAAAAATATTAATTTTAGTGTTCCTCTCTTAAGCATTATTATACCCTTATTATTTGAGATTAATTTACACCATAGATAAGCAAAAACCCTATCATTTGATGAGCTTTTATTTAATGCAATTTAAATACATTTCTTTCACGTTAATACAAATATGCCATATAGTTTGAGCAATGCAATAGTTTGAATTCACCTCTTGTAATCTAAGTCTAATGCATCTTTAACCCATTTAGGTGCTATAAAATTATCATTATCAATAATTTGTTCTGGCACTCTTTCCCAGAAGTTTTTAATAGCACTTGCAAAATTTTCAAAGTGGCCATCGACAATTATTACTGATGTATGATCATACCAAGAATTAAGATTGAAGTTGGATTTACTAAAATCAATAAAATATTCTGGATAATCTTCCCTTAAATTTTTCAATGATATACCATTTCCATGTTTATAGACATTTACGACTAATCGACAAGCATCTAAATATTTATAAAATGGCTCCTCAGTTATATTCCACTCTATCCCTTTGAATAATTCAAATATTTTAGATATATCAACTTTCCAAATTTGTTTTGTTAAATTCTCTCCACCCCAAAATTTGCTTTGTCTTACCATCCATTCTCGAAGAGTTTTATCCCATTGATGATACATGCCCGCTATAATACTAAATAACGTTTGTGTTCTCATTTCCCACAGCATCATCACATATTCTTGAGCTTTATCATAAGCACTTTCTGCAAAATCATCTGGATCGTGAAAATCTGGATCAAAGTATTTTCCAGACTCGTCGTAAAATTCTTGGG
>NZ_JRVL01000256.1:0-2282 GCF_054823985.1 Acinetobacter sp. GN11
TCCCTATTTTTTCTTAGATATTTACCTTTTATGACTTATGAGACTCTTCAACAATATTTATTATAAGCCCATGTAAGAAAACTACATTGGACTCGCTCCAACAGGCTGAGCATTCGGATGTAAGACATGAAATTTATAGGCTTCCACAACATTCTTTATTTGGTTCTTTATGGCTACATTTTTATCTTTATAAAAATGATTATTACGATTGTCACGGGGCTCTATATTGCTAAACGTAAGCTTAGCTTGATGATCTTTAACTTCTATTTTCAAAATATAATTAAAGGAATCATCCGCGATCTTAATCATATTTCTGCTTAGACAGTCCATACAATTATCAAATTTTAGCCCTGCATGTCCTTTAATCGTCAGTACTTTATTCTCGTCATCTGCCTGAATAATCTTTCGACTTGAAACATAATCCACAACATTATTTCGCCAGTTTTTAGAAGCATCATAAATTTGCGTTTTGCTTAAACTTTTGAATTTAACAGTTTCTGAAAAATACTCGCTTTTATTTTCAGCAGGTTTTTCATCAACTTTATTAGGCAAAGAAAGACAACCTTGCATACCTAGTACCGCAAAACTTAATGTAGCACCTAAAATTACTCTTCTCACGTAAGGCTCACTTTTTAAAAAGACTGGAAGTACAGCCTCTAAATTTACACCACCCCATCTAATAATTTGGTTTATATAAAGTTAAATTTAATTCTTATTAACCAGCAGAAAACGAGGTTAGCTACTTTAATTTATAGACTGTGATGGGATTGAATTAGAACTTCTTGAGTACTAAAGAAAAAACCAATCCTTCATCAAAAGATTGGTTGATTTTCTTTACGTCTAGATTTTAAGAACATCCCTTGGTTTCAAAAGCGTCTTTAGAGGTGTAACGGATATCTGGTAAATAATCACCCATTACTGCTTTTTCTTCACCCGGTACTTTCACCTTCTGAACGGCGTGAGCAAAGGCATTATCAGGTAATAAATTACGCATAATAAATAAACCAAAGTCTGAGTGACCGAAGGCTTTACCATCTTCGGCTGTATAGCCTGAACCACGAGGACTTAGCTCAAGGAAATATACCCCACACTCTTCTCGTGCATTTACTGGTCGATCTTCTGGTAACGAAGCAACAATGGTATAGAAACCATCTTTATCTACTTTTTGAATATTTTCGTCATAGAGACAATAGTTTGTCGCAGTTGAAATCACTTCATTTGTACAAATTGACCAATAACGTACATCTGTTTTTTGAACAAACTGATCATTATTAAAAGTTTTCTCTGTAGTTGGAACTTTACCTCGAAGTTCTATCACTTTACCTAATCGTCTACTTACCGCCGCATAAACATATTCATTGTCAGGTGTAGCCCAATAACCAAGTTTAGGTGTGACCGTCAAACCTTCGCATTTATCGATAGGCTGTTTTGTAATAGGATCGAATTTATAAATACATTTAAAGCTATCTAAAGCACTAAAAGCTTTGTACCATTTTGGTTCCTGTTGTGCAGGAAAACCCTCATATCTATTTTGGTTAAATGCATCTACAGTATTTTTTAATGGCATTGTTGATATACGATCAATCGGTGCTTTTTTTACTTGAAGAACATTACAAACATCTTGACCCTTTTTAACTTCCCCATTTGCAAGTTGAACTTTAAATCGAGGGAAACTCACATTTCCTTTAATATCCATGTTTTTGTTGGGTACATATACACGATATAAAATGGCAACTTTGCCATCAACTGTTTTAGGGGCATACAACGTATTACTTAAAGGATTACTTGGTAAATCGCCTAATTGCAATTGTGCTGAGTAGCTACGCGCTTTGCCAAGACGGTTATTCCCGACTACAAACGGGTTGATTGAACCTTGATTTGGTAAAATGGCTGCATCTAATAATGAATTAACTCGCTCACCTTTTGCAGTATAGCTCACCAATGAAAAGTGACGTGAATAAGGATAATCCCCATCAATCATTACTTTTGCACCTTCTGGAACCGTAAATTCTGATGACCAATACGTTACATTAGAATCTGGGAAGGCATAATTTAATGGGTCTTCTCCCGTATGCTGTTTACTTGTTACAGAATCTTGCCACATGCAATCCGTTAACTCGGCATCTGGATTTGTTGGTTTATTTACCTGAGTAGAATCGTCACTATCATTGCACGCGCTCAAACCCACAGAGCCAATGACCGTAAATAATATTGCAATCCTTAACTGATTAAATTTTTCCATAATATTTTTCCATAATACTTTTCCATCTTGACCAAGCGAT
>NZ_JRVL01000257.1:0-4129 GCF_054823985.1 Acinetobacter sp. GN11
AGCCCCCCATGCAATTTTTAGTACGGTTTGGCTTAATACAGAAATTACACGTGAAAAAATTCGTCAGTTAATGATCGCTGTGCGTCAAGAGATTAATAAAAATCCTGCGCTTTCCAGTAAAAATACGACGTTGGCTATCGGTGTATCTTTTGATAATTGGGATCTGATTTGTAAAAAAGATAATTTGTCACGACCAAAAGGAATGCAATTACATTATCCAGAAGAAAAAAATCCAAATGTCTCAGAAGTTTTCTCTGAGTCTAATGGGAGTTTTAAAAACTCAGATGGTGACATTTGGTTGCATGTGAAAAGTGATGATGCTGATGCTTGTACAGTATTACAGAAATATATTGAGCATTTTTTAGTTTCAGATACCAAGGAAATATTTAGTCAAGTTACTGCTTCACAATCTAAAACCGGTCGTAATGGTAAGGTTTTAGGGTGTCGTTTTTCTGAAAATTTAAATAATCCATCTGATCCTATTTCACTGGCAAAACATACTTTGATTGGCGCAGAAGATATTGATCATTTTGGCGGTTCATACGTTTTATCCCAACGTTTTCTGATTAACTGGGACCAGATAAATATGATGTCAGAAGATCAGATTGAAGATTTGATTGGACGTAAAACTGACGACACGATTATTCCAGACCGTGATAGCCGTTCACACATTAAAGCTTCTCGTGTGCAAGATGAAAATGGAAATACTACACCTGTTCTGCGTCTGGGCTTACCGTTCGGCCGTGCTGAATCAAACTCAAGTTTTAGAGTGCCAAAATCGGTGACTAAAGCAGATGAAGCAGGGATTTATTTTGCTGGTTTTGCAAAAACTGCTGCCATTTTAGAAGAAGTGATGGCAAGTCAAATTGGAGCAATAGAAGGTTTCATGAATGATCGTCTATTCAATAATCTTCACTCAGACTTAGGCGGTATATTCTATGTTCCGAGTTTAAAAGATTTAGAATTAGATGATGCTCCAAAATATTTAAATGATTTTAGTCGACTAGATAACGATAACTGGAATTTTTTCCCAGGGATGGATTGGACTCGATTTGATCGCCATTATACGAACAGTTCTGATAATGGTTTAATGTATTACAACCACAGTAATTATCTTTTTAATATGGCGACAGGTCTAAATCCTCATAGTGAATTTTTTAAACCACCATCAAACCGTATTTTAAGTCTACTTGAAAATACATTTTCTTTATGGCAAGACAACTGGTATTTCAATCGAAAACAAGAAGAAATTGAGCAAGGGGTAGATTATTACATTGATGAGTTTGAGATCAGTGATAAACCTGAAAATATTATGGGTTTATCAATTATGTTACGTAAAGGCTGGGCTATTCGATTAAGTCTGCAATTGTTCTCATCAGAAAATTATGGTTTCCGTGGGCGGAAAATATTATTAAAAAATGGTGAAATGATTCCATATTCGAGTGGACGAGAATGCGAAGGTAAGGTCATTTATGGATCGGACACTTATCGCATCATGCCAGATGAAATTATTGTAGGAGCTATGCCGAATTTGACCTTGGGTGAAGGTCGCTATGTAATGAAGTATTTATCTGAAGAAGAGCGTCTTCAGGGTTTTTTGCGTAACTTAAGTGAAGCATCGGGTGTAGGGCATGTTATTCCGAATTATAAAAAAGCATTAGATTTAGGTTTGGCTGGTCTACAACAAGAAATTGCTAAACATGCAAATAATGCACAGACTCAAGAAAAGAAAGATTTTTATGAAGCTTCTGCATTGGCACTGACTGGTATTTCTGAATATTTCTTAAACTACTCAAAACTTGCATTTAAAATTGCAGCCCAGATGCAAGAAGGGCAGCAATTCGAAAAAGAGAACTTAACTGCTATTGGTCGACGAATGGAAAAGTTGTCGAAAGATAAACCGGACACATTTATTGAAGCAGTTCAATTTATTTTCACACTGCATAGTTGTTTGCATTTAAATGGTGAGCCAACAGCATTTGGACGTATGGATCAGCTGTTGCAACCTTTCCTTGAAAAAGATGCGATTCCGCCTGAAGAAGCCCAAGAAATTATCGATGCTTTCTATATTAAGCTAGACGAAAAAGTACAACAAAACCGTATGTTTATGGAAGACCATCAGCCTTTTGGTAATCTTGCGATGGGTGGCAGTTCAGGCCCTTATCCTCAAGGTGCATCTTTAGGACAATGGATTCAACAGATTACAGTTGGTGGTACAGTCGCGGATGGTGAAGAAGACTTTTCTAAAACCAAACCTGCTTACAATGATGTCACACGATTATTCATTCGTGCATCAGGCCGTTTACCGTTAAATGCACCGTGTTTGTCTCTACGCACTCGCAAAGATATTCCTGAAGAGATTTTAGAAGAAGCTGCACATGCGATTTTATCTGGTGGCGCTCACCCGATTTTATTAAATGATGAAAAGCTTATTCCTAGTCTTCATCAGAGTGGAAATGGTGTAGGGGGAGATACACTCACTAATTTACCAACTTGGAACTCTAAAGTCGATATTCGTTCAGCACAAAATTACGCTTGTGATGGTTGTTATGAACCACAATTTCCAGGTGAAAACTGGTTTTCTTTAGGTGGGTTCTCGACATTACAGCCTTTGGAGTGTGCACTAAACCAAGGCAAAACAATTTCAAGTGCAGGACAAAGCTATCTATTTGGGCAAACTGTTTCATTAAATACTAAACCTGCCGATCAGATTGATAGTTTTGAAGAACTGTTAGAGCTCTATGAGCAACATTTTGAATTACTCAATCGCAAAGCTTTCAATGGTCAAATTCTAGGTTATGGCGCCAATACAGATATTTGCCCATCTCCAATTTTAAATGTATTGATGGATGACTGTTTGGCTAAAGGACAGGATTTTTATAGTGGTGGGGCTAAATATAATATTTATGGACCGTGCTATATCTCGCTGAGTAATACCATCAATTCACTTTATGCTATTAAGGCAATGGTATTTAATCCCTTAACTGCAGTAACCACATTGCCTGAGTTGTTAGAGTGCTTGTGTTGTGACTGGGGATATAAAATGACCGAGCCATTTATTAGTAATTTAGCTGGTCATGCGCGTATTGCTGCGCAAGCTGATCGTTATAAGCGCTTACGTGAAATTGCTTTGGCACAGCCACGTTATGGGCGAGGGAATTCTGAAGTCGATAAATTAGGCGATGAGATTGTTCAAATGATTGCTGAAATATCAGTCAAGACATTTACTCATCCATGGCCCCAATTTGCACAAAGCCTTAAAGGTTTGGCTGAGCGTTATGGTTCAGAAGAGCATCCTTTTGGTATACAGATTCAACCGGGTGTGGGAACTTTTGAAAATCATGTGGAGATGGGGGCATGGAATGGTGCGAGTGCTGATGGTCGCCGTTTAGGTACGACAGTAGCTTCTGATCTAAGTCCATCACCAAGTCCAGCAGATTTGGCAATTGATCATCAAAAAGTTGAGTTTAGCCGTGCTTTACAAGGTTTTAATGGTATTGGCACAGACTTAATGGCTGATGGAGCACCTACAGATTTTAATATTGGTGAAGACTTTGGCGTTAAAGAACTTGTAGCTATTCTGAAGCAATTCAGTCAAGGAAGTTCATCTAATATTTTAACAATAACAGTAGCTGACCCAGAAACATTTGCTCAAGCTGTGACATCACCTGAGCAATATAATTTGTTAAGAGTACGTACCGGTGGTTGGTCAAACTTCTTTACATCTGTGTTCCCTATCATTCAGGATCAACACCAGCGTCGTCCTGTGTCGACGCCAGACCTACCCAAAGAAAAAACAGAACAAGCAAAATGTCCATTTCATCAATGGACTAATTGATTAGTTGTTTTAAAAGGCAGTCTTTTTAAATAAAGGCTGCCTTCAATTATTTTAATATTTAACAGTTATAACTATTAAAAATATCACAGCTTTCAAATTGCCATTTGTTATAAGAATTCAGATAAAAACATGACATTTTTGCTTTCTCTTAAAAATTATACAAAATGTACTTGAAATAGATCATTCATAAACCCATATTATAATGGAGTTTTACTCATTGTTATTTTAATAACATTATGAAAAATATATAAAATTTTATTTGAAATCCGAGAAAAAGTTCCCATCTATTAG
>NZ_JRVL01000258.1:0-1848 GCF_054823985.1 Acinetobacter sp. GN11
TAACATAATAATTAAGCGAGGCTTAAATGACTATTAACCCTGTAGAAATAATATCGAATAATGCAGAAATAACTGATTGCTTTATTCTCGGTTTAAAAAGTGGAGAATCATTAAAAGTAAAAGTTCTTCATATTGATAAAGATCAACAGACTATTCTTGTATCAATTCGCGTATTCATAGAAGGTGAATCAATTGGACTAATCTCTTTTGATAAAATTGAGTCACTTGAGCCAATCCAAGAAGAACCTTATATAGATACTATTGATGATCAATTAAGACGCGTCCCTATGGGCAAGTATTTAATGGTTTGGGGACATTTTGGTGGTTCAATAAATGCACGTTGCGAACAAGGAGAACTTAAAAGTATTGATTGGAAGCACCGTACAATACTTTTGCGCAGCAGAGTTTATGAAGGCCGGGAAGATACGGTGTACATTGATAAAATTGATTATATAGATGAGTCACGAGAAGGCTCAGGAGCACGAGGCCCAGCTGTAGCCCCAGACTGGTACAAAGGTGCTGATGGAAAATGGCGCAAAAATGGACGTGAATATGAAGGCTGATTTTACTGCAGTTTTCCCTAAAGAAAGACTGTATAACATGACCTAAAGTCACCTCCTTTTAAATAAAAAGCCGACTAACGAAAAGTCGGCTTTTTTAGCATTTAAACCAATTTACTTAGAAGTCGAGCAATACGACTTACTTTGGTTTTTCTCTATTACATTTAAAAACTTAGTGGCAAAAGTATTGCTCTGGCGTAATGCATCGCGATGATCTCCACCATCAATCGTTTGATAGATGGTTGGTTTTTTTAATTTACATAGCTGCTGGTAATAAGCAGATGTCCCTCTAGAGTCGACTAAATGATCTTTAGAACCCTGAACAATCATTAATGGCACGGTAGGCACCAGATTTTCAATGGACTGTTGTTTTAGATAAGCCAAAAGAGGTTTTAAATCAGCATCAGATCGAAATATGCTAGAAGGAGATTTCTTCAAATCAGATTGAAGTTCAGATAAACAACGACTGCGCCCTTGAGTCAGTACTGCGTTCATTTCTGGACTGACTAAATTTTCAGGAACAATACTTGGTTCTGCTGCTTGTGCTCCTAATAACACAATCGGGAAAAATGCTGCCACACTAGGTTCTGGGTTTGGATTACTCCGCACATATTCTGCGATGCCCTCATATTGATAGCCACCTGGCGCAAGAGCAATTGCCCCTTTTAAATCCAGTTCAGGCGCATCTTTTTGACCATAGGCAGACACTGCAATTGCCGCAGCCCCGCCTTGACTATGTCCCATCACCAACCACTGTTTATTAAAACTCTTGGGCTTAAGCAAATGTAATGCACGCACTGCATCGACCACCGTATGCAATTGGCTCTTTGCATTCATATAGGGATGCCCACCCGGTGTACCTAAACCTTGATAATCAGGTGCAACAACTGCATAGCCACGTGCAAGCCAACCATCTAAAGCTTTAGAAGCAACTTCTTGATATGAATGAACTGGCCCACCAACATAATCACCCGAAGGTGCACAAGTATCAGCAACTCCAGTCGTACCATGCGCCCAAGCCAATATCGGCCAGCCATTTTTTGGCGGTGTGCCTTTAGGTAATAAAATAAAAGCCGATGTCACAATGGGCTCGCCCTGAATACCTCGACTACGATAATTGATCAACAACCGCTGATCAGCATGAGGAAATAAATCCGTCACATCTTGCCGCTCTAAAGACAGTATTGAACCCGGTTTGTCGCTCACAATTTGCTTACTCAAATCTGTAATTGGAGCAGCCATAGCAGAGCCAGACACCAAACAAGCGCTACTAAATAAAATTTTTAAA
>NZ_JRVL01000259.1:0-304 GCF_054823985.1 Acinetobacter sp. GN11
GGTGCACTACCAGGCTGTGCTATGCTCCGAAATTGGGGTGAATGACGGGATTCGAACCCGCGACAACTGGAATCACAATCCAGGGCTCTACCAACTGAGCTACATCCACCATCAAATAGTTCTATGTACCAAGCTACCGAGTGGCGCGCCTGACAGGATTCGAACCTGTGACCATCCGCTTAGAAGGCGGATGCTCTATCCAACTGAGCTACAGGCGCTTAACCGATGATGCTTATCATGCGATACTTCGCCGATCTTAAAATATTATTTTAAGTGGTCGGAGCAGTAGGATTCGAACCTACGA
>NZ_JRVL01000260.1:0-1382 GCF_054823985.1 Acinetobacter sp. GN11
TGAAAATATCAAATTATTATAAAGACTTATCTGCGAAAAATACTTACACCAATAAACGTTGTAAACAAGTTAGGTAATTGAATTAATTATTGCGCTACTGTGTAGGGTCATTATTATAAAAAGTTTTAATGTGGATGAGTTGGGGGAATAGGCGTACCATCGAATAAGCTATCTGTATTTAACCTTTCTACATCATGTACTACTTTCTTTAAGAGAATGAGATGATTGTTGTTACCTTGACCTATAAAAAACCATTAGCCGAAGTTGATGCTGTGCTGAAAGAGCATATTGCATTTTTAGATCACTACTATGAGCAGAAGAAATTTTTGGCATCGGGGCGCCGAGAAAATAGAGTAGGTGGGGTAATTTTAGTTTTAAGTTCTTCGATTCAAGAAGCTGAAGAAATCATGAAAAATGATCCGTTTTATATTCATGATGTAGCTGATTATGATTTTATGTGGTTTGAGCCATCGAAAAGTTTAGAAGAAATTAAAGCATTTGTTTGATTACATTAGAGAACAACTTAAATTTAAGTAGTTCTCTAGTCTTTTTGGTTAATATTTATTATTGCTCAACAATATAAATACTATTTTCGAATACATCTCCTTTACTTGTTTTAACTACACCAACACATAAATTGTCAGGAGTTTGGATAAAAGAAACTAAGGATGTATCTGCATTAGTTTTACAGTTCTTTTGCTTATTCTCATCGAATGCTTTTAAATTTAATTGATGTTGTAAATCTAAAGTGAATACTTGGCTAAGAGCGCTAAATGCTTGGTCTGCTTTTTTCATAAATAATAAATTATTTTGAGCTTCCCATTCAGCTAAAGAAATACGTTCCTTACTTACATAGTGATATAAGCGTTTTGTATCTGCATTATTGTCTGCCGCATTTTTAAATTGGGTCTTTAGACCAAAATTTACTTTTACAATTGGCTTTTCACGGAAAGAAAGGCGTGAATAAGGCACAATTTTAATTTCGGATATCTGATTTAAATCTAGTAGTTTAAGTGTAGGATCTGCTTTATTTTGAGCGAGAGAATCGTTAATTTTTTGATTTATTAATTGGTCAAATTTAATAGGTTGATTGATAGAGCTTTTTTCAATAGCTGAACTATTTGCATTTTTATCAATTGCCATTGCGACTCCTACTCCGATAAGGCCAAACATTCCAGAAACTGGACTGGCCGAAGCACTACTTGCATCACCAACTAATATTTGACTTTCCTTTACAAAGTAATCACCTGCACCTGATTCAGTCATTGAAGAAAGTTGTTCTGAAGAAACAGAAAGAGAGGTTTGTTTACCCGCTGCTGGATATTGAATCGATTTAGTCGTTGCACATCCAGTAAATAGTAATGTTGATATGAGTAATAAAT
>NZ_JRVL01000261.1:0-1549 GCF_054823985.1 Acinetobacter sp. GN11
TTAATATAAATAATGAGTTATTGATTAATTTGGCCATTTTTTTTGTTTTTAAGATCTAAGAATAAAAAGTATTCTATACAAATTAATGCATGATTTTGGTATTTGACATTTTTTAAATTTATAACACAGGGTGTTTTTTATTCTTTACAATGACTTTTCCTTGTTAAAGCAGCTTGTGGTGCTTGCTTTATATTTTATTTTTTTATCCCCATCGAAAAGGTATTTAGATAATGGATTTCAATACCCTTGACCAAGAAACGGTACAGAAAAAACAGAAATTTCACCAAATTTTGTATGTACAGGTCATTTTTGCAATTATTTTGGGCATTTTAATTGGTCATTTTTACCCAGAACTTGGCGAAAGTTTAAAACCGCTTGGTGATGCATTCATCAAGATCGTTAAAATGATTATTGCTCCCGTCATCTTTTTAACTGTTGTTACAGGCATTGCCAGTATGACAAACATGAGCCGAGTTGGCCGTGTGACTGGTAAGGCTATGCTGTATTTTCTGACCTTCTCAAGCTTAGCTCTTGTGGTTGGTATGATTGTGGCAAATATTATCCAGCCGGGTAAAGGCCTTAACATTGATCCTTCTACCTTAGTCAACGACAAAGTAAATACTTACGTTGAAAAGGCGCATGCCACAAATATTACCGATTTCTTCATGAATATTATCCCGCAAACCTTAGTTAGTCCTCTGGCAGGTGGCGAGATTTTGCAGGTGTTATTTGTAGCGGTGCTATTTGGTATTTCTTTGGCTGCTTTGGGTGATCGAGCACGTCCAATTACCGATTTCTTGAATAACTTAACAGCTCCAGTTTTCTACTTGGTGGGTATGTTAATGAAGCTTGCTCCAATTGGTGCTTTTGGTGCAATGGCTTTCACGATCGGTGCATATGGAATCGAATCAATTGGTAATTTATTACTGTTAATCATGACGTTCTATATTACTGCGGTCTTATTTATTTTAGTTGTTTTAGGTGCAGTAGCTCGTTATAACGGTTTCTCAATTATTCATTTAATTCGTTATATTAAAGATGAACTTTGGTTGGTTTTAGGAACAAGTTCTTCTGAAGCAGCTTTGCCATCTTTAATGGACAAAATGCAAAAAGCAGGTTGTGAAAAATCAGTTGTAGGTTTAGTCATTCCAACAGGTTATTCATTTAACCTTGATGGTACAAATATCTATATGACGATGGCAGCTCTGTTTATTGCACAGGCTTGTAATGTAGATTTATCAATTAGCCAACAAATTGCATTGCTTTTAGTCGCAATGGTAAGTTCTAAAGGTGCAGCAGGAGTGACTGGTGCAGGCTTTATTACTTTAGCTGCAACTTTATCGGTTGTACCAGCTGTTCCTGTCGCAGGTATGGCTTTAATTCTCGGTATTGACCGTTTTATGTCTGAGTGCCGTGCATTAACAAACTTAGTTGGTAATGCTTGCGCAACAATTGTTGTGGCACGTTGGGATAAAGCTTTAGATAAAGATCTTCTTGATAAAGCATTAAAGAACCATAAAGCAGATTAACCTTACAAAAAAATCTGTAG
>NZ_JRVL01000035.1:0-9369 GCF_054823985.1 Acinetobacter sp. GN11
TGGGCACACCCAAGCCAGTTGCGACTGTATCTACCAACGGCTTGAACAAGTGTATTCGCATAAGCTTATGCAACGTCTAAAACATGTCAGTTTGCAAAGTCCTGCTCTCCCACAGGACTTTGCTCCTACTTTTTTTAGGGTAATACGGCGGTGCGATAAAGAAGACATGGGCTAAGCGTTTGGCTTAGCTCCCTTATCTCTGTGTCGCAATGGTAGATGACTTTAAATCAGCGCAAAAAATTAAAGTTCTGTTGTGACATGGAGGCCTTGGGGATGGGCTCGTTTAAAATAAAATCTGCATAATAATTATAATAATCTATTGTTTTCATAAAATATTTCAACAGTGGCTGTTTTTATAATTTGACTTTCTTATTTTGGCCTATATCTTTAAGCTTAGTATTGCGGAAATTAAGTTCAATTATTTGAAAAATAAGGAGGACTTACCTCCTTATCATATATCTTTTACTTTTAGGTAATCAAACTCTGCTGCTCCACCTCTTCCTCAATAGTAGAAACAATTTGCTCGATTTCTTCATCTGATACAAAAGGTACCTGAGCAAATATCAAATCACCATTTAGTTTAGCAGCTAGATGTCCTTTACCTAATAATCTCTCCGCCCCAGAACGATCAAGAGCAATTTTTGAAGTCGCTTCACTAGCAACTTTTAAAATTAGACGATTACCCAAATTTTCTCGTAGTTGCATTGGCATAACATCCTTATCTGGTCTTTGTGCAGCAAATATTAAGTGGATACCTGCTGCTCGAGCTTTCACACCTAATCTCTGAACAGCCGAACCTACGTCCACTTTATAAGCATCATCAAACATCCAATCAGCAAATTCATCATGAACTAGAAATACCATAGGTAATCTATCACTCACGACAACTTTAGAATTATATGTTGCTAAATCTTTAGCTCTTGCTTGAGCAAATAATTGATAGCGATTTTCCATTTCATCAACTAAATTTGCAAGAACTTCCTTTGCTCGCTCTTTAGTTGTAATAATTGGTTCACGCATATGGGGTAAATCTTCTAAAGCTGAATAATCAACACCCATTTTAGGATCAATAAGAATAATCTGAGCTAGATCTCTAGAATTTGTAGCAGCTATATCAAGAAGTAAAACTTGTAGCAATACTGATTTACCACTTCCTGTCGCACCAGCTACTAGTGTATGTGGCTCATGCCCAGGTAACCCAGCAAAATCCCCCCCTAAATTTAAATATAGTAATTCCCCATTAAGTTCTTGCACCCCTATCACAAAGGAAACATTAATCCCCGCTTTATTACGATTTATTAAACGGCGTTTCCATAAATCCCATATTGAAACAGCTTGTCGTACTTCACTTGAGATCGTTACAACAATTTCACCAGGTTTAGGTTGTACAGTAATAATATTTATCGCATGTGTAGTTAACAATTGAGTTCGCTTAGCTTCAATATCCTCTACTCTTAAACGATCAGAACCAGCTAAACGTATTAGGCAGCCGTTTGGAGTGATTCTTGTTCCTAGCACATTTACTTGGAGCCCCCATCCATTTAAGGCTTTTTTTAAATCTTTAGTAATTTTTTCTGCCCATTCTTCTCTAGATGCATCCTCCTGATTTTTTAAAAAATTATTAGAATGAATTAACCTAGCTAAATTAGATTTAGCTATATCTGTTTGGACTGAATCAATAGTAGAGTCACTAATATTAGAAGTTTCACCTAATATTTGGACAGATGAATGACTAACCTCTTCTAAAATTACATCATTAAACCCTATTTTTATCTGTTCAGTTTTTTCTGGAACTCGTGCTTCCTCTAAAGTATTTGGTAATATATCTTTTGGTTCAAAATCATATAATTCATCAGCCAGGGATGTCCAATTTACTTGAGGAGCAGGCTTATTAAGAATGATATTTTTCCATGGCTCTGTTGTACCTAATATGGATCTAACAGATAGAGAATCTTCTTGTTTAGCATATGCTTCAACTAGAGCACGAAGCTCCTTCCGATCAAATACTTCCTGCCATGCTTGGCAATTAATTGAACTATCAATCTCTAATTGTTCTGACAGTGAATTAGTAGACACATCACTACTGTGAACAAATACATGAGAATATCCTCTTAAAGAGATATTAACTGTTCCTTCACGAATCGCTATTCGTGCTCGTTCAAGTAAATCAGTTTGACCAATTCCTACATCAGCATCAACAAGTAGATCAGAAATACGTGATAACCAGATGTCTCTATCTAATCGGCTCGGGTCTCCAAATAAAGCATCCCTAAAAGATGTTAATGTCGCCATTAACTGTGCTTTTGATGAACGTTTTGCATTCGCAACACCTTCATATGAGACATATTTAGATTCAACAATTGCAATATGCAAATGAATTTCATCACCACAATCAATTACAGATAGGGCAAGTAAATCAGCGATTCGACTTTCTTTTTGAGATAACCAAGACGCATAGTCATCTAGTAAGAAAAAGACATTCAGTGCGTCACAATTATTATTTAAATGTTTAAACTCATGAGAAATTAAATACCGACTCAGTACTAAACCTAACATTTCGCCAGCAGATATACCACGGCGTGCAGCACGCAATACAATCTGCCCAGAAATAGATAGAGCATCTTTTTTAATTAGTTTAGTAAGATCGTTCAATTCTGCTTGATTAAAAGATAATGATAGAGCTTCTAAACGATGATACGTGAGCCCGTTTAATAATCTTAAATCAGCAGTTGAGCTAACAATCATATTACGACCATTCGTTGAATTTCTACGATATCTAACCACTGTAATATTTTGATTTTGCAATTGTTTTTTATCTAAAAGCTCATCATATGTTGCAACCCATTCTGCTTGCTGATGGGCATCATCCATTATTTCAGCTAGACGTTGGTGCTGTAATGAAATCTGCCGAGCCGGAAGCAAGCGGTCGTTTTTATTAATTGCATCTTTTTTCGCTAGAGCAGCTACAGCAGCCAAATAGCTCCAACCGGTTGCTGTCTGCCATGGACAAGTTAGAAAACTTGTTGATTTAAGTTCACCATCTTTTGCTACACGCCTATAAGACCAACGTGAAGGGGCATGTTCTAAATATTGACGATTTTCACTCCAAGGAGCAGGAATCCATTCTATTATCGCAGTCCTTGCTACAACATCATGTAAAAATGCGATATCAAATGGTTTAGATCCTAACTGAGAATTGCAGTCCACTCCTGCAGATTTAGAGACCCCTATCCTTAATTTAGAAATAAAATTATCAGATATTTCACTTACAAGTGGTAAATCTTCATCTTCTGCTGCTCTATTCACTAATTCTGCATAAATAGAAGCTAAATGTCTTGGCTCTGTATGTCGAACCATGACATTACAGTTCATTTCGTCTTGTTCTGTTTCATACAGATTAGAGAGTTCTTTAACTACTGCTAATGGTAAGTCTGCCGCATCAGAGTTATACAATAAAATATTTAAATTACGAATTTTATGAGGCTGTAGCCCAATATATCGTTCTATAAGTTCATTAATTTGTTTGGCTGCTATTTGCGGGGAAGTATCGCTAAGGGTCTGCCCAGAATTTATAGGAGTTTCTAGAAGGCTATAACCATTAACCGTACTAGTAACTGCGACTAGCTCTGCCTCCGCAACATTTTTCTTTTGAAGCATTGCTACTTCTGGGTAGAAAGGATGTTTAAGCTCATCAAAAAACTCTTTAAAGAAAATATTTCTATCACCAAATTTAATACTATCAGCTGTTAATAAATGGGTTAGTAATGCAATTGTCCGTTTAGTTTTAACAGCTAATGACTTTAAACGCTCAGGGTGCCAAGGTGGAATTATTAGAGTAGATTGCTCTCCTGAGACAATAACTGTTCCAATAGACATCACCTTAGATACAAGTTTTTCCCGGCTAACATCATTACATGCATACGTTAATAGCGCATCTAATAACTCAGCATATGCATCAGCTTGCTCCAATATGCTAGACTGATTCAATCCAGACCTTTTAAAATCCTGAAGTGCTAAAGGATAAACTTTTTCAAACTTTTCCCAGCTTTCTTTTATCTCTTTATATGCTATGTCATTTATAAACCCATTTTTAAATAACTCTTCAAGAGATTGTTTAATTTGATAACGTTGACTTTTTAATTTACTAGCTGATGGAATGAGAGATCCTGGATCATTTGAAAAGGTAGCTTCTAGACTACCAACATTCTCAAGAGATACACTTTGTACTCCCCCTTTTTTACTCACTATTTTTCGACTGACTTGTGTACAAGCAATCCCACCTTTCTCAAGTAACCGCCCTAAGTCATCAGCAAGAGCAAGCCCAATAGAGTTAGATGAGTAATTCCATATAAGTTGATTCTTCTTTAAAGTAACTTCTTGGTTACTTGATTGACGTTCAACTAACGCAACTTCAAATTTAATTTGCAATGCAGTTCGCGATAGAGATTTTATTGATTTAAATTTCTTCCCTAGACGTTCTTTTTGATTATTTAAGAAAGTTTCATAATCGAATAAGATATCTGCTAATTGAGTTTTTTGATTTGAAATTTCCCAAATAATTCTAGAACCCATTGCCTTATACAAACCACGGTACATTACACAAAAGAACGTCACTGCATCATGATTAAACTGATCAAGCCAAGCTTTTCTTCCCTTGTTGACTGAGATTTTTAAGTAACGCTCACCATTAAAATCCTCTGATCCAGCAAGTAATTGATAAGTCGCAGAAACTAATCCCTCTAAAAAGTCCTGACACTCTATAGCCTGGCCAAAGATGACTTTTTCCCAACGTGCTAATAATTTTGTATCTTGCTCTAAGAAATAACGATGTAGATCGAAGAAAGTTTTATCTTCCTCAATCCATTCACCTCTTTTTTCTCGTGTTTTTAACTCAATTAAGTGATTGCACCACTCTTCAGTTAAAGCATCATCTGGATCACAAATATCTGAGAAAAATTGTAAAGTAGCTTCAGCTAAACCACTTTGTTTTTCTTTTGGCCGATCAAAAATAAGATAAACTTTATCTTGTTCCCACTCTAATTCTGCGAGTGCTTGAATAACGTCAACATCATTAATAGATCCCTTTATAAATCGTTGCAAAACAGGAATAATATCTTCACTTATATCTTCCAAATTATCATTCAGACGATTTTCCATTTCTGCAGGATCTAATGGTTGCCCATTTGCCTTTTGATATTTTAATAAGGGATATCGATGCGTCACTAATTTATCAAAAGCATTTTTCCAAGGACGATTAGCGTGTGAAAATGCTTTAGCATTACTAAAAAAGTAAGTATCACGAGGCAACCCTATACTTGGTAGAGCCCATCCTATTGCCTGTCTTATCGCTAACCCATGAACATTGTTTGCCTCAATAATACTAAGACAAAAAGTAGAAATCTGTACCAATGAAATCTCAATAGAGTCAATCAGTGCTTCTAATGCTTTCGCAAAAGTTTTTTCATCATCTGGAGTAAGAGCTAAATTCCCTAATCGGCAACATGCTTGAACCCACGCAGCACTATTTGCCTTTAACTCTTTTGCACTTACAATAGTAATATGCGCAAGAGTATCCCCAATGTCATTTCTAGAGCTTGCTGTTATTAATATCTGTTTTTCAATACTCTGATTTCGAACACTTGCAGCATTATCATCAATTAATACTTCATTAGGTAATACCTCATCTCCAATTAAAGCCCTTGGAATTTTAAGAGAAATATACTTTTCCAAAGAGGGTCTCGATAATATTTCTTTTACAATTGTAGAAATTTGACCTGCCGTTAATTGGTCTAGTCTAAATAATGCAGTTTCAATATTTAATGGTTCGTTTGTCAGCTGGGAAGCTTTTATTTGCTGGAGATAATTTTCAAAATATACAGCCCCCACCCATCCAATAATTTTATTTTCTTGCATATTCATTTCCTTAAATATTAAATGGGTTTTCTACAAAAGCACATCCATCAGATAATTGTCTAACTAAACCTAAACTTATTAAACGTTCAGCTAAATATTCACTATTTTTACTAAAAGCTTCCTGATCTACTTGATTACTAGTTATAAGCTCTTGAGCTTGTGCCTCACCAACCACTAAACCATATCGGTTTTTAATTACTTCTAAGAAATCATCAAAAGGCATACGTTTATCAACTACTGTAATAACAAGCGATTTCAAAAAGTGATCATTAGGTGCATAACGTATTCTTCTGGATAAACGACGAGAACTTAAGCCAATAGCTTTAGACCAAGCAGAATGAACTTTCGCCACATGTTGCTTGTGTCTAAGTTGAGCTTTATCAATTAACTTTTCAATAAGAGAATCAGCTGACAAGTCTGAGCTTTCTTCTTCTTCACTTGGCCATTTAAACTGCTTCTGCATTAAGCTTATATATTCTGACTCAGGATAAAGTTCTGAAGATGCGGATATCCACTCTTCATGTTTCTGAATATTTTTAATTTCTGCAACAATGGATCGTAGAGATAAATTCTGATTATGTTGATAGTCATCCGCAGAAATTGCTCTTATTTTAGTTCGATTTTTAGATATGATTTCACAGACTAATCTTAGAGACTTTTCTTCAGATAATACCTCTTTCGAACGCTCTAAAAAATACAATAACATGTTCAAACCAGCTGAAAACATTAAGTATGAAATTGCATCATAGGAGGGAATATCCTGCTTTAGGATATGAATCCAATCACGACAAAGCTGATCAAAACGATCATGCTTAAAAATTGGCAATTGTAAACTACTAATTTCTTTAGCTAGTTTTGCCTCTTGTCTGTCGCCTTGAATAGCTTTTACTAGTCGATTTAGAGACAAATCAGATTCCAAAAGACGCTCGACTAACAACGCTCCTAATTCATTCTTATTTTCAGCACGACAAAGCATTAAATACAAAATTTCACCTGTACGCGCAAAAAAACGTCTGTCATTCGTTTCAGATTTATCAATTCGCAGATCTTCATATAAAGCATCAGGCCCAAATGGAAAGACAAATTTTGAACTCCATCTTTTATTACTATTTATCTCAAAAGAGGAAGACCTTAATAATTCAATAACTCGTGCAAAATCATCAAATGAATTAAAGACCTCTTTCAGATAAGTCATATCTTCTTCTGCATATGCACCTTTTTGATACTCCTCAAACCATTCTTGCCATTTTTTTTCGTCAGATTTATTAGAAGATGCAATTATATTTATATATGGATTATTAAATAATACCCCGCGTAATCGGAGCTGACGCTGGGGCTTGTAAATTACTTTATCATCTACTTCATTTAATGGATCATCTCGATGTGAAGCTAATATTCCTAGAAATTCTAATATGATTAAATGAGGTAACTGCTCATCATATAAACGATGTCCCCAAATTTTTTCATCGACGACAAAATCAACATCTTCTAGGAATTTCATTTATCTAATCTCACTGATATATGTTTAGAACCATGACTAAATCCATCATTAACAAACTTTAAAGACAAAGCATTAATGTTATTAGCTATGTAACTATCACTAAACTCGAGTTGTATTTGCTCAGCTCTTCGTAATAGTTTTGACTTTAAAGCTAATAGATCTTCCAAACACTCACTAGAAAAACTATTAGGTAAGATTCCATTGGCAACTCTCGCCAAAAATTCGAATCTAATTGGTGTTAATTCAAAAGGTACACCATCCTTATCATCTTCCATATGGAAAGCAATTAATGGTCTATTATTATGATTCAGTTTGATCAGCATTCCCTCTGTGTTTCTTCTCGTAGGGCGCGCTGGTATTTCTTCTTTAGTTAGTACACTTACTTTTGATTCTGTAAAGCCTCCAGATGTTGCAACTATAATATTTTCTACTTCTTCCACTAAAATTCCCGTCATAATACGATTAATACCCAATGTAATTAATTGACGGATATCCTCAGGAATTGGCTGATTATTTTTGAGATTTTTAATAAGATCTAAAAAATAAGCAGCATATTTGTATGCACTTAAATTCCAAAAATAGTTTTTACCTAAACTACTATCAGGTATGGTAAAGAACAATCGACGGCGTTGGCTTTCTAACAACTGAATAAGCTTATGATTAATATTTTCTTTTTGATATTCATCACCTTCTAAATAAGCTTCTTGGACTTTCTTAAAATAAGCTGAACCACCATACTGTTTATCATTTTCGATAAGATCTTCATAGATTCGAGATAATTCACTATCGTAGCGACCATAAATTAATAACCCATCAATTTCATTGGTTGTTTCTTCACCTATTTGAAAAGAAGATAAAGCTTTAAAAACAGGACGTTCTCCTACTCTCTGGTTAGGTAAATTTTTTGCCATAATATTGTCATACAAATTGCCCTTAGAAAATGTTCCATCATTTACCATTTTCTCAATATCATCACAACGCATCAATCCATCTTTGACATCAGCATGACCAAGCAAAATATTTGCACATAAGGCTAGTAAATCACGAATAGGTAAATGTGAGCCATTTAACCTTGCAATATCAATTAAATCGGATAAACGTGAACGTAATTGTTCTGATTCGAATGTTACACCAAGTAATCGCTGACGATTTTCACTAATCGGACAGCCATTATCCCTACTTTGAAAATAACAATTTGAACATTTTTCCCATTCAGGATGGGTGATTAATATATCTAGTACATCAGTTAATGACTTACGATGAGTACTAAGGCTTAAGTCAAATACATGTAATCTAGAAAGCCTTTCGCCGGTTTGTAAAAAAACTTGCTCTAAATTTTCTCGAATTGGATGGATAGAGAATTCTTTATACGATCTTTTACGTAAACGTTCTAAAATTTGTCCATGATTAGCAGCAATGACCAAAATGTGTTTATTGTCATTTTCTAAAACAGATCTCTCTAATAGCTCAATAACAAACTTTCCATCTTTTTCATTTAATTCACTTAAATCTTTTACAAAATATATGGTTTTATCATTACTAATTTTTAAACTTTTTATTACTGCATGTGAATCATTCCATTCAGTAGGATCTCCTCCAATTGCTTCCCATAAAGCCCGACAATGAAAGGTTTTCCCATCTCCAGCAGTTCCTGCAATGATAATAGATCCACCGTCCTCTGCACGCACTGCTGCTAAAATATTGGATAGTAATGGAATAGGTAATTCTATTGGATCAATTTTAGCCAAACGAGCTGCTCTCGTAACATGCTCATCAAACATAACTGCATTATTTGGGGTCGGACCATAACTACGCAAATAACGTATCCATCTCGCAGATGGCTTATGTTGTAAATCTGACATAAATTAACCCTCAATTATTTACGTTATAACTAATAAGTAGATGAATTTATTATAACAATGCACTAATTGTACTAAACTAATTCTTTTTTTTGA
>NZ_JRVL01000262.1:0-976 GCF_054823985.1 Acinetobacter sp. GN11
ATGAAAGTCTTTTATTCTCTTAAACTCTTTTCTATGTCAGAATTATTAAATACTTACTTTTATCGTTTGGCTTTGCCATCCTTCCATCGCATTTTTGCAGGTACTCCCATGTTTTATATATTTCATTCATCTATTCAGCTATTTATTCAGCTTCCCAAGCAGACAAATTAAGGACATAACTATAAAAAGGGAATGCAAAAATGAACTTAGAAGTACGTTGGGTAGAAGACCTTTTGACACTTGAACGAGAGCGTTCTATTTCAAAAGCAGCCGAAAAACGATTTATTAGCCAATCTGCTTTTACGCGTAGAATTCAGCAAATAGAAGAGATGATTGGAGCTGAAGTTATTATTAGAAATAATAAAAATAATATTGAATTTACAGACATCGGGCGAATTATGCTGGTCATGTCTAAAAATATTGAGAAGCAGGTAGAAGAAACAGCTAAGCTGATTAAAAACATCAAAAATGAAACCGAATCTACGATTCGTTTTTGTGTAGTCCACTCATTAGCATCTGGTTTTTTAACGACTTTTTTGAAAAAATTCCCAACGTTTATGCGTGATTTAAAAATCGAAATTGTCGCAACGAACAGTGGTGAGGGCTTATCTCTTTTAAAAGAAGGTGCCTGCGATTTTATGATTTGTTATGCAGATCGATCTAATATTAATCGTGTTGGCGATGATATTTTAAGTGGCATCAAGATTGCTGAAACAGAGATTGTTCCTGTGTCAGCTACTGAAGCCGACCATACACCTAAGCATACAATTCAAACTAATTTTTCTTTACTTGCTTATAGTAAACATGCTTATTTGCGAAAATTAGTAGATCAGCTGATTGAAGGTAAATTGATTTATAAAACCTTATACGAGACTGATAATGCAACGAATTTGAAAGAGCTTGTATTACAAGGTCTAGGTGTGGCATGGATTCCAAAAATTAATGTTGAGGAAGATCTTGCGAACGGAAAACTGGT
>NZ_JRVL01000263.1:0-1558 GCF_054823985.1 Acinetobacter sp. GN11
TTAGCTCTGCACCACATCTTTATTGTGATAAAAAATGAAGTAGCTCGCATAACATAAAATAATAAAAACAACACAACAGATAAAGCCGACCCGCATCGAAGGATCCGCCACCATACTAATACAAGTAATAGCACAGAATAGACCGCCCACAATTGGAGTCAAAGGAAACAAAGGAGCAGCAAAACGTAAATCTTTTGCAGTTTTACCAGATTTATACCACTGTCTACGAAAATTAAATTGAGATACGCAAATTGCAATCCACACAACCACCATGGTAAATGCTGCAACACCCAATAAATTTTTAAAGATCGTCTCAGGGGCAAACTGCTCTGAAAGCAATCCAGGTATTGCACCAAACATCGTCACAGTAATGGCAACAATCGGTGTTCCTGAAGGAGTAAGCCTTGAAAATATTTTTGGTAATTGATTTTTTACTGAAAGTGACCACATCATTCGTGAAGCAGCAAATAAACCAGAATTGGCAGCCGAGAGTAAAGCCGTAATGATTACAAAGCGGATAATATCTTCCGCATAAGGAATACCAATGTAATTAAACACAGTCACAAAAGGGCTATTACTTACTTCGTTTGCATTCAAACCTGCAAGTTCGAATGGCAATAGCGAAGTAATCACAACAATGGTACCAACAAAGAAAATTAGTAGACGCCAAATGGCTGCATTAATCGCCTTTGGAACAGTTTTTTCAGGATTTTCAGTTTCACCCGCAGCTACTCCGATTAATTCGGTGCCCGAAAAAGCAAAATTAACAATCAGCATGGTTGCAAATATTGGGAATAATCCATGTGGAAACCAACCTTGAGCGGTTAGATTACTAAACAACGGTGCAGTTTCATGTCCGTGGTAAGGTATAAAACCAAAAATTGCCAACAAACCCAAACCAATAAAACAGATAATCGTAACAACTTTGACAAGTGCCAACCAAAACTCTGACTCGGCAAATAATCGTGTTGAACTAACATTTAGGAAAAAAACCAAGGCACCAAAACATAGTGTCCAAGCCCAAACAGACGTAGAGGGAAACCACTCTCGAACCAGTAAAGCTGCGGCAGTAAACTCGGTTCCTAAAGTCGCGGTCCAAGTTAACCAATAGAGCCAAGTAATCATATAACCTGTGCCCGGACCAATATAGCGACGAGCATACTCACCAAATGATCCTGATTCTGGTACATGTACTGCAAGTTCACCCAGACATAACATCACGGTATAGGCAATTAAACCGCCTAAAAAATAAGAAATAATTGCGCCAATTGGGCCAGCTTGGGAAATTACATCACCCGACCCTAAAAAAAGACCTGTACCTATGGCACCGCCAAGGGAGATCATCACCAAATGCCGAGTACTCATTGCTCGTTTCAAAGGTGCAGAACTTCCATGTTGCGATGCATCATTATTCCGATAATTTAATGATTGCATATAAAAAACTGTAACGACAATTTAGTAAAAAATCATTTTAGGATAAAAAAATAAATATGCAATTATCTTTGAATAGTGAACTTATTTTAAGCAACCCTTTTCTCTTTAAATAAAATAAACAACA
>NZ_JRVL01000264.1:0-593 GCF_054823985.1 Acinetobacter sp. GN11
AATTCTTTGTCATCATTTATTTCCAATAAAATAACGGAACAAGCAGCTTCAAAAGACCAATACCCATAATATCCACCATCAGTTTTATGGGTATCATGCCAAGGTGCACCTGCTAAATCTTTATACCATTTCTTTAAAAATTTATGTAAATGCTTCAGAGAAACCTTATTATCTTGGCTTACAAAGGCATTTGAAAGCTCAAAGTAAGGCTGGGGAAAAAGAACATCAGAACAGTCAAAACGATTATCATCAGAAAAAGCTAAAAATTCTTCAACGATCCAGTCTTTACCTCCATTTTCTTGATTCTCTCCATCTACTAATTTGGCAACACTCATTAATAAGTCATTTCTTTTTAATAAATAACAAAGGCTAATTAACCAAATATATAAGCAGTAATCATCAAGTAACTCTAAATCAAAGACACTAAAATTTGGATCTTTATAATAAGTTCTTTGCTTTTCAGACAAAATATTAAATAAATTTATGACACTCTCAAAATCTACACGTAAGTGATCAATAGATCTTCCAGCAGTATAGTCTAGTATAAATAGATCAAATTGATATCTTGCAGCTATAGAATAAGAATCTATCCA
>NZ_JRVL01000265.1:0-520 GCF_054823985.1 Acinetobacter sp. GN11
AATGTTTCTGGTTACTTGTATCAGGTCTATTTACATGGCGAAGAGCTTACTTTTGTTGTCGTTGACCGAGCTGGTAACCGTAGTACAGAAGTTAAGCAGAATGCTTTAACTGATGATATTGCACCAAATCCGATTGAAAATATTGTATTCGACTCAAACGGTCAAAACTTTACGGCGCAAGCTGAAGCAAATACTCAAGTTGAAGTCAAAAATGCTGCGGGTGAGGTCATCGGTTCAGGTTATGTAGATGGCGCTGGTAATGTGTCAGGTTATTTATATCAAGTCTATTTACATGGAGAGGAACTCACTTTTGTTGTCGTTGACCGAGCGGGTAACCGTAGTACAGAGATCAAGCAAAATGCTTTAACTGATGATGTTGTACCAAATCCGATTGAAAATATTTTACTTGATGCGAACGGACAGAACTTTACAGCTCAGGCAGAAGCAAACACTCAAATTGAAGTCAAAAATGCTGCTGGTCAAGTCATAGGATCTGGTTCAACCGATAGCATGGGTAATG
>NZ_JRVL01000266.1:0-8059 GCF_054823985.1 Acinetobacter sp. GN11
TTCAAACTTAAGATCATTATTATCGTAGTCTTCTAAATCAATTCGGAAATAAGAAGACCAGCGAAGCATCTCTTAGCTAATAAAGGTATCTAATCAATGAATAATATAGCTTTCTAGCAAGATTCTTTGATAAAAAATCCAATTTTTCTTCTAGAAATTTCATGCTGATATATATGATAAATGGAAGCTATATGTTATAAATGTTAAATAGGCATGATTTTTGCTTGTTTAATGGGATCTAAAATATGAAATTATCTGTTGGGTTGAAAGTTGCGAATTCTTTATCGTTAACACCTCAATTACAGCAGGCGATTCGTTTGTTACAGCTTTCGAGTTTAGAGCTTGAACAAGAAATTCAGATCCAACTAGATAGTAATCCTTTACTTGAAAAAATAGAAGAAGAGTCATTAATAGAAAGTCTGTCTACATTAGAAAGTAAAGATTCAGATGACTTAACAACTGAATTAAATGCAAACCATTTGCCTGATGATTTACCAGTCGATACTGATTGGGATGATATTTATACTCATCAATCGACGGCTTTGGCTACTCCAGAATTTGAAGAGCGAGAGGATAATCGTCAAGTTCAATTATCTTTAAAAGAACATATTTTGGAACAAGTTAATCTTCTACATTTTTCTAAAATAGATCAATTAATTGCTTATTGTATTGTTGATGCATTAGATGATAAAGGATTTTTGGATGCTGAGTTAGAGGAAATCATTTTAGCCTCACAGCAATTATTGAATGAAATGGATATTGAGGAAGAGATAGAAGAAGATGAAGTTTTGGTGGTTTTAAAGCATATTCAAAGACTTGATCCCTTAGGAATTGGTTCGCGTAATTTAGCGGAATGTTTAAAAGTACAGCTCGAATTTCTACCAAAAGATGTTGAATATTTAAATGAGGCAAAAAGCTTATTGCAATATTATGAGCTTTTGATAGCAAATGATTTAAATAAATTACTCAAACAAACGGGTTTAACGAAAGATCAATTAAAGTTTGCAATCAATCTTTTAAAAACATTAAAACCCTATCCCGGTATGGATTTTGATAAAGAAGAGTCAGATTATCAAATTCCAGATGTGGTGGTTTCTAAAAAAGATTTACATTGGCAGGTTCAACTAAATCCAGATGTGTTACCTAAATTAAGAATTAATACTTTTTACTCTAGTATGATTCGTAGAGCAGATCAGAGTGAAGATAATTTATATTTACGTAATCAGATGCTTGAAGCAAAAAACTTTATTAAAAGCATTGATGAAAGACATAAGACGTTACTAAAAGTAGCATCTTGTATTGTGGAACATCAGAAAGCTTTTTTGGAGATAGGTGCAGAAGCAATGAAACCATTGGTTCTCCGAGATGTTGCTGAAGAAGTAGAATTGCATGAATCTACAGTTTCTCGTGTAACCACAAATAAATATATGCTTACCCCACGTGGCCTTTTTGAGTTGAAATATTTTTTCTCTAGCCATGTAGGCACTACTGCTGGAGGAGAGGCTTCTTCTACTGCTATTCGTGCAATGATTAAAAAGCTTGTAGCAAGTGAAAATCCGCGTAAACCTTTGTCCGATAATGTAATTGCTACCTTATTGAAAGATGAGGGGATTGAAGTAGCAAGAAGGACTGTCGCAAAATATCGAGAATCGTTACATATTCCTTCATCGTCTGAAAGAAAAGTCTTGATCTGAATTTTGAAGTATGGCTATTCTAGAGATTCATTATGACGAAATAATGAAATTTTAATTTCACCAAGAGGAGTCGCTAAAATGGTTTAATTGTCCTAAATTTCTTTTTGATAGCATTAAATCGTTTTGGTTCTTCTTTAAATAACCTAAAAAAGGTGAGGGATAGAATTATGCAAATAACGATTCGCGGTCATCATTTAGCAATTACACCAGCTATAGAAGAAAATATTAAATCAAAGTTTAATCAATTAACGAAACACCTAGATCAGGTGAATAGTATGCAGATTAAATTAACGAAAGATCATCAAATTGATAAGCGCTCTCATAAGGGCAGTTCAAATCATGTTGCAGAGGCGATTGTAAGATTGCCAGGGATTGAGTTGTTTGCTCAGGCAACCGCTGATGATATGTATACTTCAATTAAAAAATTGACTGAAAAATTAAAAAGACAATTATTAAGATATCGAAAGATGCAATGTACTTATTCACAAGTTGCTGTTTCTGTTCAATAAGTTTTGTTAATTTAAGAGAGGCTTGAAAGATAGCCTCTTTTTTATTGATAAAATATAAACACGTACTGAATTCTTGGAAAAAGTTATAGTAAAATACTCCGTTTTACCCCTTAGGTTGTGTCAGAGGTCTTTGCAATGAATAGTGAACAGCTCACTCAAATTTTAAAAGAAGCTTTCCCTGTAGCGGAAGTAGCGGTGAGCGGACAGGCTGGAAAATTTGACCTCCGTATTGTGGATGATCAATTTGAAGGTAAGCGTACAGTGGCTCGTCAACAATTAGTTTATGCACCATTAAATACTTATATTGCAAGTGGGGAAGTTCACGCGGTAACAATTCGTGCAATGACCAAAGATGAATGGCGTAAAGCAAGCCTTTTCGGAGCTTAAATATTAATGGATAAATTTTTAATCACGGGTGGTGTTAAGCTCGAAGGCGAAGTGCGCATTTCTGGTGCTAAAAATGCGGCTTTGCCCTTACTTGCTGCAACTATTCTTGCAGACTCTCCAATTACAATAACCAATGTTCCAAATCTTAAAGATGTTAATACTTTGGTAAAACTAATTGGTGGATTAGGGGTAACGATTGGCTATGAAAATGACACAGTAAAAGCAGATACCTCTACTTTAGATAATCAGTTTGCGCCTTATGAACTAGTAAAAACAATGCGTGCCTCAATTTTGGTTTTAGGACCATTATTAGCACGTTATGGTAATGCTAAAGTCTCTTTACCAGGTGGTTGTGCGATTGGTTCAAGACCTGTGGATCAGCATTTAAAAGCTTTAGAAGCTTTGGGTGCACATATTGAAGTTGAAAATGGTTATGTCCATGCTTCAGTTGATGGTCGCTTAAAAGGCGGTGAAGTTGTTTTTGATATGGTTACTGTCGGCGGTACTGAAAACATCTTAATGGCAGCAGCATTAGCAGATGGTGTTACGACTATTCGTAATGCAGCTCGTGAACCTGAAATCACTGACCTTGCTCAAATGTTAATTAAAATGGGGGCTAAGATCGAAGGTCTTGATACAGATACTTTGGTTGTAACCGGCGTAGAAAGTTTGCATGGCTGTGAATATGCTGTTGTTGCTGATCGCATTGAAACAGGTTCGTATTTAGCAGCCGCTGCAATTACAGGTGGACGTATAAAAACAACTCATACCGATCCGGCATTGCTTGAGTCTGTTCTGGATAAATTTGAAGAAATGGGTGCTGAAGTCACTCGTGGTGATGACTGGATTGAACTTGATATGTTGGGTAAACGTCCTAAAGCTGTAAGTTTTAGAACCTTGCCACATCCAGAATTTCCAACTGATATGCAAGCACAACTGATGGCAGTAAATGTGATTGGCCGTGGATTCGCGACAATCTCTGAAACGATCTTTGAAAATCGTTTTATGCATGTTCCTGAATTGTCACGAATGGGCGCTAATATTCAAGTAGAAGGTCACGATGCTGTCGTAACCGGAGTTGAAACCTTACAGGCAGCGCCTGTTATGGCAACAGATTTACGTGCTTCATTCTCTTTGGTTCTGGCTGCATTAGTTGCAGAGGGAGATACTTTAATTGATCGTATCTACCATATTGACCGTGGTTATGAACATGTCGAAGAGAAGCTTCAAGGTTTAGGTGCCAAAATTAAGCGAGTAAGTTAATGAATGATGTAAGAAACGATGATCCTAATTTTGATGTGATGGGTAATTTTGATCATGGTTTGACCTTGGCATTGAGTAAAGGGCGTATTTTAAAAGAGACGTTACCTTTATTGGCTACAGCGGGTATTAATTTACTCGAAGATCCGGAAAAATCTCGTAAACTAATTTTTCCTACTACGCATAAACAAGTACGTATTTTAATTTTACGTGCATCTGATGTACCGACCTATGTAGAAAATGGTGCAGCAGATATAGGTGTAGCAGGTAAAGATGTGTTGATGGAACATGGTGCTCAGCATGTCTATGAGTTGCTTGACTTGCAAATTGCTAAATGTAAGTTAATGACAGCTGGTAAAGTAGGTATGGAACATCCAAAGGGTCGTTTAAAAATTGCCACGAAATATGTCAATCTTACACGTCAATATTATGCAAGCTTAGGTGAGCAGGTTGATGTTATTAAGCTCTATGGTTCTATGGAGTTAGCACCTTTGGTTGGTTTAGGTGATTACATTGTAGATGTGGTCGATACTGGTAACACTTTAAGAGCAAATGGTCTTGAGCCATTAGAAGAGATTTGCAAAGTGTCTTCTCGATTAATTGTAAATAAAGCCAGTTTTAAACGTAAACAAACTTTGTTAAATCCAATCATTTCACAGCTTGAGCAAGTTGTTCAATCGCGTTAAAAGCAATTTTCCATCATGCTTTTGCGATAGTTAAGCTAGATGATGCCCACAAGCGCATAGAAAAAGGGTAAACTTACTTTTTCTTTTTCGCCTTGTGGGTAAATTGATGCGACGTTTATCGACTCAAGATCAAAACTTCAAACAGGTTTTTGCTGAGCTATTGGCATTTGAAACCGTGAATGATCTTAATTTAGTGCAAACAGTAGATCAAATTATTGCTGATGTTCGTCAGCATGGTGATGATCATGTTTTAAAGCTTACTCAACAGTTCGATCGACATCCTGCGCATCAATTTTCAGATTTAGAATTATCTCAAGAACAACTAAAAACTGCTTTTGATAATTTAAGCCCAGAAATTCGTGATGCTTTAGAGTTGGCAGCAAAGCGTATTCGTACATTTCATGAAGCTCAGAAACAAGATAGCTGGACTTATATAGATGACTTGGGCAATACATTAGGGCAAAAAGTTACGCCTTTAGACCGTGTTGGTATTTATGTGCCAGGTGGTTTAGCCTCTTATCCATCTTCAGTTCTAATGAACGCTGTACCTGCTCATGTTGCGGGTGTACCTGAAATTATTATGGTTGTTCCAGCACCGAATGGTGAATTAAATTCATTGGTTCTTGCGGCAGCTTACCTTGCAGGAGTCAGCCGAGTGTTTACCATTGGTGGGGCACAGGCTGTAGCAGCTTTGGCTTATGGGACACAGACCATTCCACCTGTAGATAAAATTACTGGCCCAGGGAATCGTTTTGTAGCAGCTGCTAAACGTGCTGTATTTGGTCAAGTTGGTATCGATATGATTGCTGGACCTTCTGAAATTTTAGTATATGCAGAAGGTGAGAATAATGCAGATTGGTTAGCTATGGATGTTTTATCTCAGGCTGAACATGACACAGTTGCTCAAGCTATTTTTATAACTCCAGATGAAGCTTTGCTCAATGCAGTAGAGTTGGCAATTGAAAAGCATTTAAATGAATTGCCAAAGGCAGATATTGCGCGAACTTCAATTGAAAACCGTGGTGCTTTGGTATTAGTCAAAGACCGTGCAGAAGCAATTGAGTTGATTAATCAGGTTGCACCAGAGCATTTGGAGCTGTGCTTAGATGATGCCGAAGCGATGAGCGAAGAGATTCGTCATGCTGGAGCAATTTTCATGGGGCGTTATACACCTGAAGCAATCGGTGACTATTGTGCGGGCCCAAATCATGTATTACCGACATCTGGAACTGCTCGTTTTTCTTCTCCATTAGGCGTTTATGATTTTCAAAAACGTTCGAGCCTAATTATGTGTTCGAAAGTTGGGGTTAAAACATTAGCTAAAACAGCTGACATATTAGCTGTCCAAGAGAACTTAGATGCCCATGCACGCTCAGCTCGCTATCGTTATCAATAAGCTTATAAACCTTGTAGTTTTTTAATTATTACTCAGGGCTGATTTTCAGCCCTTTTTTGAGATAAGACCATGACTTTATCTACAGCACAAATGCGCTTTTGGAGTCCAGAAGTTCGTGAATTAGAGCCTTATGTTCCTGGTGAACAGCCTAAAATTCAGAATTTATTGAAACTTAATACGAATGAAAATCCATATCCGCCATCACCAAAAGTAGTTGAAGCAGTTCAAGCTGTTTTAACTCAGCAAGCTGATGCATTGCGTTTATATCCAGACCCAGATGCTACAGCTTTAAAGCAAGCAATTGCTAAACAACAGAATATTGAGATTTCTCAAGTTTTTGTTGGGAATGGCTCAGATGAAGTACTTGCTCATATTTTTAAAGCATTTTTCCTTCAAGACGAACCTATTCTTTATCCGGATATTACTTATAGTTTTTATCCAGTTTATAGCCAGTTCTTTGGAACAAAAACTAAAGAAATTCCACTTAATGAGAATTTTGAGATAGAAGCTAAGGACTATATACAACCAAATGGCGGGATTGTTATTACAAACCCTAATGCACCAACCAGTATTGCAATGGGTTTGCCTGATATCGAGCAAATCTTAAAAGCAAATCCAGATCGGGTAGTGGTGATCGATGAGGCTTATGTTGATTTTGGGGCAGAATCCGCAGTTGGTCTTGTAAATCGCTATGAGAATTTGGTTGTTTGTCAAACAACTTCGAAGTCTCGTTCATTAGCTGGTTTGCGCGTTGGTTTTGCAATCGCTCAGCCACATTTAATTGCAGCGCTTGAAGCTGTCAAAAATAGTTTTAACTCATATCCTATTGACCGTTTTGCAATTGCAGCCGCGGTAGCTTCTTTTGAAGATCAGGCTTATTTTGAAGAACAACTTCAGAGAGTTATTTCTAGTCGTGAAAAGCTAGTAGATGACTTAACTGCTTTGGGCTTTAAAGTTTTACCTTCTAAAGCGAACTTTATTTTTGCTTCACACTCAGTCCATGATGCAGGCAAACTTGCACAGCAATTACGTGAACAAGGTATTATTGTGCGTTATTTCAATAAGCCTCGTATTAATCAGTTTTTGCGTATTACAGTGGGTACTGATGAGCAAAATATGCGTTTAGTGCAAACGTTAAAGCAAGATATTCTTTAAGTTTTAATCTGCTGTGCTGTTCATCAAGTTCAGCATAGCAGAAATTTTATCAAGGCTTTCTTGATATTCTGCTTCTGCATTTGAGGCAATTGTAATGCCACCGCCAGCCCACAAAGAGAGCTTATTTTGATATTGTTGAAAGCTGCGGATAAGAATATTCCAGCGACCCGTTCCATCAAAATTGAAGTAACCTAATGTCCCGCAATATGCACCTCTTGCTTCTTCTTCTAATTCTTCAATAATTTGCATTGCCCGAATTTTTGGTGCCCCTGTAATTGATCCTCCCGGTAAAGCAGAGAGCAACATTTGCATAGGGTTGATATCATTTTTAAGAGTCGCAACAATCTCACTGACCATATGATGAACTTGATTAAAACTTTCAATCTCGAATAATTGCGTTGTTTTTACGGACCCTGTATTGGCATAAATGCTCAAATCATTACGTAATAAATCAACAATCATGACATTCTCTGCCTGATCTTTTTGAGAGTTTTTTAAAGTTTGTTTTGAAATTAAATCTTTTTCGATATCCTCATATCGAGGCATGGTTCCCTTAATAGGTCGGGTCTTAATTTCTTTATTTTGATTGAATTCAATGAAGAGCTCAGGAGAGCAACTTAATAATTCAAATTGATCTAATTTTAAATAACCTGCATATGGGGCATTAGTAAGGCTCCATAAATCTTCAGCTTTATTTAATAAAGACCCTTTGAAATTAGCTTTAAATTCTTGGGTTAAATTAATTTGATAACAATCCCCAGCTTTAATGTATTCTTGTATTTTATTAAAAGCCTCAAAATATTGTTCTTTAGACCACCTTGGTTGAATAGCAGTTTTTAGTTCAAATGTATTTTGAGATTTATTTGTATTAAAAAACTCTAATTTTTTTTCAATATATTTGAATAGGTCTAAGGCATCTGTTTCATCACTAAAAAAATACCAATCATTATCTATATATTTTAAAAAAGAACG
>NZ_JRVL01000267.1:0-1248 GCF_054823985.1 Acinetobacter sp. GN11
ACCAGTCAGTGCTGGTGTGCTGTCATTGGTGAGTACATCATTCAGAACGACTGTTGGTGCAAGCGCATCCACAATAGCAGTCCCTGGTCCGGAAGTATTACCAGCAGGATCTGTTGCGACTGCTGTTACCGTGTCACCATCTTTAAGATCACCTGGATTATCTACTGACCATGTACCATCTGGTCCTGCAACCACAGTTGTACTCGTGCCATCCGGATAAGTCACAGTCACCGTTGAACCAGGTTCCGCTGTACCTGTAATCGGATCTACCCCGTTAACCGGGTCAATCACTGGCGCATTTGGTGCAGTGGTATCTACTGTATAAGTTTGCGTATCGTTAACTGTGCTGCTATTACCTGCCGCATCTGTAAACGTTACTTTGGCATCAATCGTTTTATCTGCATCAGCCGCTAAACCACTACCCGGTACACTTACTGTCCAAGTGCCTGCAACCTTGTCTACAATCGCAGTGTACTCTTGACCATTAATAACAACAGTTACGACTGTATTTGCTGCATCTGCTGGAATGTTTTTAAGAACACCAGTAATTGTGACATTGCCTGCTGCTTCAGATGCATTAAGTACATTATCAGATGTAACTGAATTAACAGAGAAAGTTACCCCATCTGTATTTGGTGGAGTAGTATCGGCAGGTGTTGAAGAATCATTATTACTATCATGGTTTGATGCTGCTGCAATGATACCACCCGCAACTAATGGGATAGCCCATAACCATGGGTTTATGCCACCATCGTGATAAAGCAATGGTTCAATTGAAGAAATAGGCTGATAAATAACATCAGACACCAACTCTTGTGGTGCCTCTGCTGGTAACGCGGCTGGTAAGTCTTCACCTAAAAGTGCTTGTGGCTCAACATCAGCATCGGCATCAGCATCGGCATCAGCATCCGCGTCGGCATCATTTTCAGCATCTTTGAATTTTGCCCAGATTAACTGTCCATTTTCGTCTTGAAAAACAAGGCTGTTATCTTTAGGCTCAGCTGTTCCACTAAAAAAGCCTTCAATAACAATTGTCTCGCCATTTTTAAGGCGAATGACTGCATTGGTTCCCTCCCTATTCACCACCAATACATCACTGGCAGCCACTTTTACCAATACAACCGATGCTTCTGTAAGCGATGCGGAAGTTCCCTTGATGGTTGACAAGGTGTCGTGACTATCCTTGGCAATAATTTGTATTTCAGGCATATCTGTATTCCTTTTATATTATTGATTTAAATGATTTTT
>NZ_JRVL01000036.1:0-70592 GCF_054823985.1 Acinetobacter sp. GN11
GAAGGAAAAAAATTAAAAGATCAGGCAATGAATATTCCAGCCGAAGTATTAGATGCAAGTTCATGTGATATGACAACGCTACTGGACCTAAAAGATCAACTTACTAAACTCCGTACAAACCTAGTCAAATAAACAGCAATTTTTTCAAAAAATGTACTTGTCAAAATATTTAAGTCGTGTACGATATATTTGTATTCAATTTATTTTAGGAATAAAAACGATGTCATTAGAAAAAGTTGTTTATCGCGCAAAAGCTAAGGCAACCGGTGGTCGTGATGGCCGCGCAACCTCATCAGACGGTGTATTAGATGTACAACTTGGTGTACCTAAAGAAATGGGTGGCGCTGGTGGTGCTGTAACAAATCCTGAGCAATTATTTGCAGCTGGTTATTCAGCATGCTTTTTAGGCGCTTTAAAATTTGTTGCAAACCGCGATAAATTTAATATTAGCAAAGATGCGTATGTAGAAGGCGAAGTAGGTATTGGCCCAATTCCTACAGGTTTTAGTATTGAAGTAACTTTAAATGTTTACTTAGTTGGCATGGATCGTGAAGAAGCTGAAAAGTTAGTTGCAGCAGCTCATATCGTTTGCCCATATTCAAATGCAACTCGCAATAATATTGATGTGAACTTTAATATTGTGACTGAGTAATTTTTTAAGTTTAAAAAAAATGCCCGAATCTTATCGGGCATTTTTATTGCACGTTACAAATTATGCTTCACTTGCTTCATTGGTTACTCGAAGCACTTCTTCGAGTGTAGTTTTACCTGTAAGTACTTTGCGTAAACCATCATCACGAATAGAGCCAGAGTACTGACGAGCATGATTTTCTAATTCATATTCAGCCGCATTTCCGTGAATCTGACGGCGCATAGAATCATCAACAGGCACGATTTCATAAATAGCCGTACGCCCATTGAAACCTAAATGAGAACAGTGATCACACCCTTGAGCCTGTGGTAACTTCAACATAGACTCACTATGAATATGCTGAAATACCTGTCTTTCGAAAGTATCTGCTTCACGCCATGTCATACAATGTTGACATAAGGTACGAACCAAACGTTGAGCAATCACTCCAATTAAAGAGCTCGATAATAAGAATGGTTCAATCCCCATATCTTTAAGTCGAGTGACCGCGCCAATAGCTGTATTGGTGTGCAGTGTAGATAAAACCAAATGACCTGTTAATGATGCCTGTACTGCAATTTCAGCAGTTTCTAAATCACGAATCTCACCAACCATGACCACATCTGGATCTTGACGCAACATTGCTTTTAAAGCACGAGCGAATGTCATATCCACTTTGGTATTAACTTGTGTCTGCCCAATACCTTCAAGCTGATATTCAATCGGATCTTCGGCAGTCAAAATGTTACGCGTATTGTCGTTTAGATCCGATAAGGCTGCATACAAGGTCGTCGTTTTCCCCGAGCCTGTAGGACCTGTTACTAAAATAATGCCATGGGGACGATGTACAAGTTGAGTTAAACGCTCATAGTCATTTGCCATCAGACCCAAATGGATCATATTAAGACGACCAGCTTGTTTATCAAGCAACCGCATTACAACCCTTTCACCATGTGATGAAGGTAAAGTCGAAACACGGACATCTACTTCACGACCAGCAAGACGTAAAGAAATACGACCATCTTGCGGCACACGTTTTTCCGCAATATCGAGTTTTGCCATGACTTTAATACGTGAAACCAGCAAAGGTGCCAACTCGCGGCGTGGCTGTACAATTTCACGTAATTGACCATCTACACGTAATCGTACAGATAGTTTCTTTTCGAAAGCTTCAATATGAATATCAGAAGCTCCTACTCGAATTGCTTCTGAAAGTAGCGCATTAATAAGACGAACAATTGGGGCATCATCTTCTTGATCCATCAGATCTTCTGTTTCAGGAACCTGATCAGCCAAACTCAATAAATCAGGATGGTCTTCTAAACCTGCTGCAACTTGTTGTGATTCCCCTGTATCGCCAGCATAGCTCGTACTTAAGAGCGTATTAAATTCTTGTTCAGTACATAATTGGTAGTGAGCTGGCTTACCTAGAATTCGTCTTGCTTCCTGCAATGCAATTTTTTCAGTATTTTGACGTCTAATAATAAATACTTGATCACCGTCATAACGAAATAAAACACCATGACGCTTGGCAAAACTATATGGAACTTGTATTTGTTTCAATATTTGCATCACAATTTATAATGATGAGTAAGATGATTTTGAGTGTACTCTAAGCAGATTACAGCGTGAAGTCTGTTTAACAACTCGGTAGAGGAATTTTACGTCTTGTTTGAAAATAATGAATATCAGCCTCGCCCCCAGAATTCCTTAAAATGGTGGGGAGAACAGCGCTTTGAAATTAATCAGTCTAAAGCATGGCAATTTGGTTCAATGCTTTTTCGTCTAACGCGCGGTATAAAAGAATGGCGTATCGAATATTATCGCCCATCTCTTCAAGACGATAATGAGCAAGATTGGCACCCAATCGCAGATCCGAATTTTGCCTTTCCGCATACTGTTCAAGTAGAACGCTACATGTTTCGGAAAACTAATCCGGAATTTCTACTTATGCCACGTCTGGCAGACCGCTCCGTAGTCATTAAACCTGTTGATCCGATCTACATTCCTGCGGGCCAACGCGGAACTCTTTATATTAGTACACCCCTATGGATTGCAGGTTTAGTCGAAAGTCAGCATGAGCCTTTGTTTGAGATTCCTCTAATTCAACCAAAAGACACATGGTTTGGCCCAAATGCTCAGCAAGGCGAAATTTGTTATGCCACTTCAGTAGATGGGCGTACCGATTTGAATCTGTTAACACCCCGTGCGTTTCGTGCTGTTACTCCAATTGATTTTCACAACACCAGTAATCACCAATTGCGCTTTGACCGCATGAACGTGCCCGTTACCGCTTTGCCTCTTTTTTACAGTGAAAGTACTGGTCGTTTATGGACTTCTCAAATTAAAGTTTATTATGAAGGCTCTGATCGTCCCGCACGCATTCGTATTGAAAATCGTACTCCACCACTTGCTGGTGAAGTGACTTATGTTCACCCACCACGTTCACCTGGTGGAGCATTATTCAATATGTTTGATTCATTCTTTTAAGAGGTTTATATGGCTGATATAAGTATTCCTAAGGATATCGCTGATAGCCTCACAAGTATATTTACCAATATCAATACCGAACGTATTAGTGAAATTTTAGTCGGTGTTGTGCTGTGTTTTATTGGTTTTGTTCTTGCCCGTATTATTTCAAATACATTTATTAGAACCATTGGCTCACGTTTTAATGCTCATCAACGTCTAGTGTGGCGCCGCGGTATTTTTTATTTTATTTTCTTACTCTTCATTATGACGAGTTTAAAAGAAGCTGGTTTTAAACTCAGTGTATTTCTTGGCGCAGCAGGTATTTTAACCGTAGCGCTCGGTTTCGCATCGCAAACTTCTGCAAGTAACTTAATCAGTGGTTTATTTTTGATTGGTGAAGGTTCATTTGAAGTCGGTGATACCATTCAAATTACCCTGATTCGTGGAAATACGATTGAAGGTGAAGTGATCTCGATTGATTTGCTTTCGGTTAAGCTACTTACATTAGACAATGTCTATATTCGTTTGCCAAACGAACAACTCATTCGCGCTCCCGTGCACAACTTATCTAAATACCCAATACGGCGTATTCCAATTACACTTGCAATTAACTTTCACGAAGACATCATTAAAGTTCGCGAGGTTCTACTGAATGTAGCAGCTCATTATCCTCTTGTATTAGATGACCCAAAGCCTGCTGTTACAGTGACTGCATTCAGAGAATCATCAATTGAGCTTTTATTTACAATGTGGTGTCGACAAGAAAACTCTTTAAAAGTTCGAGATGAGATGCAAGAACGAATCCGAAATGGATTTTTAGATAACCGAATCGAAATTCCTGTTCCTAAAATGGGATTGATTGATCGACCATCTAATGTTTTTGCTGAAGATGATATCGATCAATACAGTAATCAAAAAGAATTAAATCGAGAGCCTAAAGCTTAGGCTCTTCATTTTTCTGTACAGCGGATGATGGTGGTAATGGCGCAAGATAAGCAATAATCAACATTACCCCACCCGCTCCAATAAATGAAATGACTCGAGTTAAAGTCGCACTTTGTGATAGATCGAGCAAAATCAGCTTTAATACAACAATTCCTAAGAGTGCAGCACCTACAAACCACAATTGACGAATCATTTTTCGGCTAGAGAACGTGGTTAAAATGAATGCCAAGATTACCCAAAGCAATGTCAAACTTAACTGCACCAAGCCATTTGTCCAAATTGCAGTACTCCAGAGTGGTGTCGCCCAGTAATGGTGTAAGCCTCTGACCACCACACTACTGAATACCAACAACCCCACTAGAATTGTTGTAATTTTAAAAGTCCACTCCAGTGATTTATCTTGATCAAAAGCATGCTGATAAATAATAAAGAGTAGACCGGCAAATACTGAAATTGAAAAGAAATCAGTTAAGTTAATCAAAGGAACAAAGTAAAGGTACTCAGCAGAATGCCGATCTACACTCACCACAAGCAACCAAAGTAAACTTAGACACCACACCAGAATTTGATGTAACACTGTAGTTTTATGAGCCTTATACGCCCATAGTGAATAAACCACAGGAACGAAAGCCAAAGCAACAATTGGCATTTTTGGAAAGATCGCCAACCCCACCGTTGCTAATGCCAACCAACTTAAACCAGCCCACACCTTTAGATATCCAAACTGACCTGACTGTGGTTGAGCCATAATAAATAAAGCACTAAGAAGCGTTGCTGCAATGAGGAAAGTACCCTGCTGCAATATACTCGGCCATTTAAACATGCTGAATACTTGGCTGGTAAAGACCTCACCTAAAATTAACAACAATAACAGGCTAATTAAACTTAACTGTAGACTCTGCCATTGGACTCTTAGTTTGTAGTGAACGACTACACTAAATATTGATAATAATAGTATCGCAATCATCAGATATGGACTTAAGCCGTGATGTTGCCATTTCAAAATTTCTATACCAGCTATAGCACCTGCATACATCCCTAAGCACAAGAAAATACCGCTAAACATGCTGGCACTAAAATAGTGTTGTTCTTTACTGTTGAATTGCAATAAATAGAAAGCTGAAATAAATTGGGCCACTGCATAAATGCTTGTGCTTAGAGTAGGGAACTCTTCATTCGCCCAGAATTGATAAAACAATGCAACTGAACTGAGTAAAACTAAAATTACACCAATATATCGGCTTAAACGGTAGCGCTCAGTTACTCCCCATACAATTAGGGCCGTACCTTGAGCAACCCAACCAATCGCAGTCCAATGCGCCCCTTTCGCGAGTGGAAAAATTAACGCAAAAAATGCAACGGCGAGGATGAAAAAGCTTTTAGCAAGAACTGAAAGTTGAGGATGGGTCTTTTTGATCCAGAAAGTTAATACCGCATAGGTACCAGCCAAAACACCAGCACCAATCGTCAACGCTTGAGTAGACTCATGGACTAAATAGGCGTGTAGCGTAAAGCCTAGTACAGGCACACTAAAAATAAGACCAACATCTAAGAGTGGTGGTAAACGAATGCCTTCTTGTTGTTCACGTGCTGAAACTCGAGATATATTTTGGCTATAACGGACACTAAGCCAAATAAACAGTGCTATATGCAGCCATAGAATCCAATCTAATGTGTCAAATTTTGCTGGTTCTGCATAAAAACCTATCGCGCTACCGCCAATAAACATCGTGGCAAAGAAAGCAATCTGATTTAAGATTTTCCAAGGCTGAATAAAATTAACAGCAGCAACTGCTAAGTTAATTACCAAATAGTAGCTAAATAGGAAGACTACATCTGGACGATATTGGGGAATAACTAAAGGTGCTGCGTAAGCCATCCCAAGTGCTAAAATAGCTAAATAAATTGCCTGTTGTTTTAAACTTAAAAATACGGTGATTGCTAATAAAACAGTAAACAGAATACTTGCTGTAGTTAGATTGGCGATTACACCAAAATGATGTGAGAACACGAGTGTTAGGAATACAACAGCTAGTCCTACACCCTGCAATGCCACAGCAAAAAGCTGATTTTTCTTTTGCAAGCTATAACCAAATGCTGTTAATACACCTCCGGCAATCGCAATGAAACCAAGTTTTACGCCTAAGCTGAGCTGCCAGTGCTCGCTTGCGAAACGCAGTAATAACACTACCCCAACCATGAGCACAGCAACAGCAACTCTTAAAATTGGGTTGCCATGGACCATCCAATCAATTGCTGGTTGCCACCATGCAGTTTGTACCTGAGTTGGATATTCTTCTTGATTTAAAGGTGCTGTTTCAGCTGGGACTAACACGTCTGTATTATGGAAGTTAGCTTGCTCTAGTACGGGAGTTATAGTTTCTGTTTGTAGAGTATTATTTACATGAACAGTTTGTTTTGCTGACTCGATATACAACAGTCGAGTATGAAATGCACTAATCGTTTGGATCAGGCACAACAATAAAACCAGCAATGCACCGCCAGCAATCCACATCCAGTGATTCATATAGGCAACTAATGCAACCAAGGCGGCTGCATAAATCACTATTGTTTGCGTATGAATAGAATAAAGTGGCTTTTTCTGCTGAGAAAACTGTTGTTCTAAATGAGTCAGACGCTGATGCAGATTTGATAATAGCTGAACCAGTACTACCACGAGTGCAATAGATAAAGCAGCAACAGCACTCTGAAATTTAAAACCAATTGAAATGGCTAAAAACAAAGTCAAAGCGATCAAAACAATGATCATTCCCTGTTTGTCTTTTTTATACATGGGCTTAGCAATATGACACCTTCATTACATGTCATCTTACTTTAAGCCAATACAAGCGTATATTTATACATACAAAATACTGCAAAAATCATAATCCTGCATTCATAGCCGTTTTCACGTAAAATACCCGTAATTCAAATTAAGGAATTGTTCAATGCCACCATTTGTCTTGGTTGATGGGTCCTATTTTTTATTTCGTGCATATCATGCATTACCACCATTGACGACCTCTACAGGGTTACATACCAATGCAATACGTGGAGCAATTTCTGCGATTCAAAAACTTATGCGTCGTATGCAACCGACGCATATGGCAGTCATTTTTGACACTCCCGAACCAACCTTCCGTCATAAGCTTTCACCGATCTATAAAGGTGACCGTCCAACCATGCCTGAAGAGTTAGCTCAACAAATTCCATATTTACATGCATTGATTAAAGCTCAAGGGATTCCTTTATATAGTCTTCCGGGCGCTGAAGCAGATGACATTATCGGTACACTTGCTAAACGTGCTGTGCTCGAAGGCCATCATGTGCTTATCTCAACAGGAGATAAAGACATGGCTCAGCTCGTCAATGATCATGTCAAACTTGAAGATAGCTTTAAAGATCGCGTAATGGACACCGACGGTGTATTTGAAAAATTTGGCGTTTGGCCAAATCAGATTATCGACTATTTAACACTAATGGGTGATGCATCCGACGGTATTATGGGTGTCCCAGGCGTAGGTGCAAAAACAGCAGCTAAGTTACTGACTGAATATGGCACTTTAGAAAATATCATTGCCAACGCAGACCAGCTTAAAGGCAAAATTAGTCAAAATATCAAAGATAATTTAGACAATATTAAGCTTGATCATCAGTTAGCTAGCATTGTGTGTGATCTTCCTTTAGAGCTCGACTGGCATGAATTAAAGCTTATCGATCCAAATGTTGACGCTTTACGCAACTTATATACTGAGCTTGAGTTTAGAAATCAGTTACAGTCGCTTGATCATCCAAATAATCCAAACAGTTCTACTTATAAACAACAAGTTTCACAAGTAGTCGTTCAAGATGAAGTTAAGCCGGCTGATTCTATAGAAACCGAAGATCAGGCAAGCCTAACCAGTCAAGATGATCAGCTTGGAACTGCAAACTATCATACTGTTTTAACTCAAGAAGCATGGGATCAACTCTTGCAACGCATGCAAAATGCTGATCATTTTGCCATTGATACAGAAACTACAAGTCTTGATTACCGTATTGCCGAGATGGTTGGTTTCTCAATCGCCTTTGATGCACAAGACGCTTATTATGTGCCTTTAGCGCATAATTATGAAAATGCACCGCAGCAGCTGGACCGTGAACAAATTCTGGCTCAAATTAAGCCTGTATTAGAAAATGAAGCGGTTAAAAAAATCGGTCATCATCTTAAATATGATGCACACATTTTTGCAAACCACGGTATAGAGCTAAAAGGCTGGTATTTCGATAGCATGCTGGCATCTTATGTACTAAATGCAGCAGCAACTCGTCATGGCATGGATGATGTAGCTCGTGTCTACCTAAGCCATTTAACAACGACTTTTGAACAAATTGCTGGCAAAGGTGCAAAGCAGAAAACCTTTAATCAAATTGAGATTGAAGTTGCTGCTCACTATGCAGCAGAAGATGCGCATGTGACCTATCGTTTGTATGAAGTACTTTCAAACAAACTTAAGCCATTTCCTGAGTTAGAAAACATTTTATATAACATCGAAATGCCAGTTGCCCGAATTTTGTCAGGCATGGAAGAAGATGGCATTCGTTTAGATCATGCATTCCTAGATAAATTAAGTGTTGAATTTGCAAAAACTATGGAAGGTCTTGAAAACAAGGCCATGGAAATTGCAGATGAAACTTTTAATATTGCGTCACCTAAACAAGTAGGTGAAATCCTATTTGATAAATTAGGAATCAAAGGCGGTAAAAAGACTGCAACTGGACAATACAGCACCAGTGAAAGTGTTTTAGAAAAAATTGAACATCCTTTAGCGGAAATTATTCTAGAACATCGTGGTTTGGCAAAGCTAAAAAGTACCTATACGGACCGTCTGGTTGAGCAATCGCATAACGACACCCATCGTGTACATACGAGCTATCACCAAGCACTCACAGCGACAGGTCGCCTCTCCTCATCCGATCCTAACTTACAAAATATTCCAATTCGTAGACAAATTGGCCGTCAAATTCGTAAAGCATTCATTGCACCAGAAGCCCGAGTTTTATTGGCTGCCGATTACTCGCAAATTGAACTACGTTTAATGGCACATTTTTCTCAAGATGATGCTTTAGTACATGCGTTCAAGCACGGACAAGACGTTCACCGCCGCACTGCTGCAGAAGTATTGGGTATTGCAATTGAAGATGTAACCAATGATCAACGTCGTCAAGCCAAGGCAGTAAACTTTGGTCTACTGTATGGTATGTCTGAGTTTGGCTTAATTCGTCAATTAGGCTTCACACGTCAAGAATCGCAAAATTATATTAAGCAATATTTCCAACGCTATCCTGGCATCTATGAATATATGCAACGCACACGTCAAGTTGCATCAGAACAAGGCTTTGTTGAAACTATTTTAGGCCGTCGTCTATATACACCTGATATTGATGCAAGAAATGTGATGGTGCGCAAGGCTGCCGAACGTGCTGCCATCAATGCACCTTTACAAGGTAGTGCAGCTGATATTATTAAAATTGCGATGATTGAAGTAGATAAAATTCTGCCAAAAAATCAAGCAAAGTTACTTCTTCAAGTACACGATGAATTAGTTTTTGAAGCCGATCAAAACATTGCTGAAGAACTTTCCAAACAAATCGCAAAAGTCATGGAATCAGTTGTAGAAATTTCTGTGCCTTTAGTGGTTGAGGTAGGACAAGGTCTAAACTGGGATGATGCCCATTAATTAGCAGAAATAAAAAAAGGGCTGTTAAATACAGCCCTTTTTTTATTGAGTCAGCTTAAAGACCTGTTAAGAGAACTTTAGCGACTTCATTCATTAAAATCTCGGCAATATAGAGCGCCAAAAACGCCAAAATCGGAGATAAGTCAATCATTCCCATATTAGGCAATAAACGACGGAATGGCGCAAGTAATGGCTCAGCTAAATCTTGAATCACCTCAATATAAGGTGAACGAGATTGAGTAAACATAACCACCCAACTCAAAATGATTGTTGCAAAAATTAAATAACGACAGAAACGAATCAAGTCCTGAATCATAGTCACAAATGTCAGAATCAATAAATGAATCGGACTATTTGGCATAGACCCAGAAAGATACATCACACCGAAAATTTTCAGTAAATACAAAGTAATTAAAAGAACCAACGCAGCCAAATTAAATCGGCCTTTTGCGACCGTCGGAAAAATTCGGCCAAAAACATCAACAATCTTAGTCGCTTTTACGGTCGATAAAACCACAGGATTATAAGGACTTACTGCCGCTAATTGCATTAAAAAACGGAAAAAGACCAATAAAATCGCGACATTAATTAAAATTCCAAAAATTAGCGCAGAATTTGCACCCATAGTTGTCTTATCCTATTTAAGCTATTTCGCACTGTCACTCAATTCTTGAGCCAATTCTTGGCTACGCTTCTGAGCAGCAGCCAATGCAGATTGAATATTTTGGGAGATTTGTGCACGGTCAAAAACTTCAAGTGCAGCTTGTGTTGTACCATTTGGCGAGGTCACATTCTTACGAAGTTCAGATGGAGTATTTGAACTAGTAATTGCCATTTGAGCTGCACCTAACGCCGTTTGAAGAGTTAAAGCGGTTGCAACTTTTTCATCCAGTCCTAAATTTTTACCCGCACGGATCATACTTTCCATCAGATAGAAAAAATATGCAGGGCCTGAACCAGAAACTGCTGTTACCGCATCAATTTGAGCTTCGGAGTTTACCCAAATTGTTAAGCCTGTGGCCGCTAAAATCTGACTTGTTAATTCACGATCCGAAGCACCGACTACATCATTTGCATAGATACCGTGCGCACCTGTTTGAACCAGAGCTGGTGTATTCGGCATAACCCGAACGATTCGATCGCTATCAATTAAATTTGATATCGTTTGAATTTCAGCACCAGCAATAATTGAAATCACCAATTTATCTGATAACAAACCTTTCAACGGACGTAAAACTGTCGCCAAAACTTGCGGCTTTACCGCCAGTACGACAACATCAGCATTTTGAATTGCAGTCACGTTATCTTGTGTTACATGAACTTCTTTCTCTTGTAATAATTGACGGATCTGCTCAACAGGATCTGAAACAGTAATACGTGTCGGTGGTAAACCTCTTGAAATGAGCCCGCCAATTAAAGCTTGGGCCATATTACCGCCACCAATAAAACAGATATTACAATTTACTGCACTTGCCATAACCATATTCGCCATTTACCAGATTACAAGAATAAGAAATTAAATCTGGTTGCCATCCTCCTTGCTCACAATACGGAGACTGAGCCAACCAAAATCCTTTCGGTGTAAAAACCCCAAGCATAACATTATCTATGACTAATATTTGAATTGTATGACGAAGCCAAGGCAAAATATGTGCTTCTTGAATTGCTTTTTTTAATGGCCACTGGCCAACACGACCATATAAATGGACTTTTTCTCCACCTTGGCGTCGAATGATTGTTAGTTTTTTATTTAATAAAGATGGAGCCAAACCAATATTTTTCTGTGTAATCTGAAAATTTCCTGAAGCATAATGCACTATTTCTCCCATTTGGAAATGATGCTCCGATTCAGCTTCAACTGAACTTAATGTTTCAGCAAGAAAAGCCTGCTTACTCAATCTATAAAGATGATGTTGATAACGGACATAGTAAAACTGATTCCAGTGTAATGCTGCTTGTGCATCGGACTTTGAATCAATCACTTCATTTTTTAGGCGCTCGACCATTTCAAATGCAGGTCGATATTGCCCACTACTTTTCATCCAAACTGAAAGCAACTGGCGCTGACGGGCAGCTGATAAATCTAAAAGTTTAGTTAAGTCTAAACAATCAGCTGTACCACAATGTTTTAAATCAACTTTTAAAACTTCTTCTAAAATTTCAGAAGCATCTTGCATCAAATAACTGGTTCGACTAAGTGCTTGCTGCATTTTAGGAAAGCGGTTTTGTAAAAAAGGCCAAAGTTCCTCACGTGACCACGCCCTATCATAATGAATATCATAATTTGTAGGGTCATTTACATACTCAATTTCAAGTTGAGTAGTCCAATCGGCAATTTGCTCACGAGTTAAATCTAAAAAAGGACGCCAAATTGTCATGTCTACACGGTAATCAATGGACTGCATTGCAGCCAATCCATCAACACCTGCACCCGATAACAACCTCAACATTACTGTTTCAGCCTGATCTTGCTGATGATGAGCAAGCACTAAAATTTCGTTGGCTTGTAAATGTTGTCGATAAGCTTGATAACGTGCCTGACGTGCTTGAGCTTCCAAATTACCTTCGGTAACTTGAACTTTTTGAATAATAAAAGGAATATCTAAACGAGTAGCTTGTTCAGCGACTAGTTTCCCCCACTCTGCACTTTGTGATTGCAGTTGATGGTCGATATAAATTGCTCGGATCTTTTGAGGGAAAATTTGAGACATCAAATGTAGCAGCAGCATAGAATCCATGCCGCCACTACATCCAATAAGAAAAGAACTATTTTCTGAAAACAGTTGAGCCTGCTTTAAGACATTATGCCTAAATTTGCGCTGCCAAACTTCATTAAACGTTGATAACGTGCTTCGCATCGTTCATTTGCATCCAGTGGTAGCAATTCATCCAAAGCTTGCTTCAAAACTACTTTTAGGTTTTGCATGACTTGCTCAGGGTCTAAATGTGCCCCTTCGCCTTCATCTACTACATATTCAACAATACCTAGAGATTGTAATTTGTCTGCTGTCAAACCTAAAGCTTCGCTCGCTTGAGCCGCTTTTTCAGCAGTTTTCCATAAAATAGATGCGCAGCCTTCTGGTGAAATCACAGAATAAATACTGTGTGACAACATAATGACTCTGTCAGCCACACCAATACCTAAAGCACCACCAGAACCGCCTTCACCCAGTACTGTTGCAACAACAGGAACTTTCAAACGTGAAAGTTGAGCAAGGCTAGTTGCAATTGCTTCGGCTTGTCCACGCTCTTCAGCACCAACACCCGGGTAAGCACCCATAGTATCAATAAACGTGAAAACCGGAAGATTAAAACGTTCAGCCATATCTAATAGGCGTTGAGATTTACGGTAACCTTCAGGGTTAGCCATACCAAAGTTATGCTTTAATTTTTCACGGGTACTACGACCACGGTGTTGTCCAATGACCATCACAGGTTGACCGTCAAAACGAGCAAGACCACCTACCATCGCACCATCGTCACCAAACAAACGATCACCATGCAAGGCGTCAAACTCTGTAAAGATTTCACCGACATAATCTAGAAACTGCGGACGTTCAGGATGACGTGCAATTTGAACCGTTGTCCAAGCTTTGGACTGAGTAGATTTTTTCATAGGTCGAATATTATCCCTTTAATCGATAAATTTTTCCGACTGAATATTCAATTCAATGTCCCAATGCTTAAACTGCTCTTGCTCATCGTGCAAGTCGGCAACTAACAATGGCCATTGTTTGGCATCACCAGAAACACTAAGCTGCCATTGTTGATCATTTATGATGGTCAGTTCAATGGCAGGAAGCATCTGATCACTTCGACTATGGTTGAGTAAAACTGCTAGGCGAAGCAATAAACTTAAGTAAAGTAATTTATGACCACCAGCCTTCAAAATTTCGTTTTTTACATCATTTCGCAATTTACGACGATGGTGAGCAACTAAATGTGAAAGATGATTTTGGTCAATTTGCGAGAAACCTGGAATATCTGAGTGCTGTAATAAATAAGCACCGTGGCGATGATAACCACCATGACTAATTGCTAAACCAATTTCATGCAAATAAGCAGCTCGACGCAGTAAGTCACTGTCTTCACTGGTTAAATTAAGAGATTTCGCAACACCATCAAATAATTGTTGTGCTGTATTTACAACTCTTTCTGCTTGCTTCGGATCGGCGTTATAACGCCCCATTAAGGCCTGTACACTACGATCACGGATATCTTCATGTTTAAATCGACCTAACAGGTCATACATCACACCTTCGCGTAATGCACCATCAGAATATGCCAAACGATCAATTTCTAAAACTTCAAAAACTGCGTACAAAATTGCCAATCCGGCTGGCAAAACTGCTCGTCGATCTTCTCTTAGTCCTTCAAAATCAATTTCAGAAACATTTTTAAACTTAAGTAATTTATCTTTAAGTTTGTACAGTCCTTCTTGAGTGACATTTTCCTGTTCATCACTTAAGCCCATATTAACCATAATTTGGCGACAGGCTTTAATCGTTCCACTCGAACCAACGACTGTATCCCACCCTTCCATTTTATAAGTCGTTGCAATAGCAGAAAGTTCTTTACGGGCAGCAACCACTGCCTTATCAAATGATTTCTGGGTAATTTCCCCATCAGAAAAATAGGCCGTTGTATAGGCCACACAACCCATTTGCAATGACTCGGTGTAAATAGGTTCAAACTCTTCACCAATAATAAATTCGGTAGAACCACCACCAATATCAACAACTAAGCGACGTCCACCATTGGCCATGGTATGCGATACACCCAAATAGATCAGACGAGCTTCTTCTCGTCCCGCAATAATTTCAATAGGTTTAGGTAAAATTTCTGCAGCTTTTTGAATAAATTCATGACCATTTTTTGCCTGACGCAAGGCATTAGTAGCGACAATTCGTAAACGATTAGCTTGAACAGAACTCAATCTTCCAACAAAACGGGCTAAACATGCCAAACCACGTTGCTGAGCAGCTTCTGTTAAATTTTTATTTTCATCCAAACCAGCTGCAAGCTGTACTTTTTCTGACATCGAAGCAACTTTTTTAACTTCGCCATGATCTACCCGTGCAATTGCAAGGTGAAAGCTGTTCGACCCCATATCTATGGCGGCAAGTAATTCTTCATCAATCAAAAAGTCAGACATTATTGAACTAAACCCATAACAATTCACGCCTAGAGTAATTCACACGAATGCAATTGAAAAGCCATTTTCATCAACAATTAACTGTCATTTATATTTTTCTATTTATGAGTTGATTGTACAAGTCGATGATGAATATCGTGAGCATCCATTAGACAAATTTAGTGAAGCCTTGAATAATAGCATCAAACCCTTACATTGAACTAAGTAGCTATGTAATACTGATAGAGATAATTTTCTCCTGTAGTAATAGCACTTTTTCTAAAAATTGGAGCCGTACCATGTCTGCGACTATTGTAAATACAACTGATGATAACTTCCAAGCAGATGTTCTAGACGCTGAAACACCTGTACTTGTTGACTTCTGGGCAGGTTGGTGTGCGCCGTGTAAAGCAATTGCACCTGTTCTTGAAGACTTATCAAGTGAATATGCTGGTAAAGTAAAAATTGTTAAAGTTGATGTGACTTCTTGCGAAGATATTGCAGTGAAATACAATATCCGTAATATTCCTGCTTTATTACTTTTCAAAAATGGTGAAGTCGTAGCTCAACAAATTGGTGCTGTGCCTCGCTCTAAACTTGTTAGCTTTATTGATGAAAATGTTTAAGTCAAAATGCTAAGAATGAAAATACGCTATACTTTTTTATAGCGTATTTTTTTCGGCTATAAATTGACAAATTAACTCAGCTGGCTTATATTACATGCTCAAGAGGCACTGAAGGGAATCATCTTCGTCCGGCTTCTTACAAGACACAAACATAAAGATCGCCACTCGGCAACAGAAATTGTTTTTTCACATTTTTCTTCGAAACAATCAATCAGACTTCTGAATTGTTATTGTGTAAATACAATTGCGATAATCTTTTTTGTATGCGAGCGATTTTTCTTCTTTTTAAACCACACTCTACTCTTTCCTAATTCTGACCCTTATGAATTTAACTGAACTCAAGAAAAAACCAATTGGTGAATTAATTAAAATTGCTGAATTTATGGGCCTGGAAGGTATGGCTCGTAACCGAAAGCAAGACATTATCTTTGCCATTTTGAAACGCCATGCAATGAATGGCGAAGAAATTTTTGGTGATGGCGTTCTTGAAATTCTCTCTGATGGTTTTGGTTTTTTGCGCTCTGCCGCAGGTTCGTATTTAGCAGGTCCGGATGATATTTATGTGAGTCCCTCACAAATCCGACGCTTTAACTTGCGTACAGGCGATACCATCACAGGTACTATTCGCCCTCCAAAAGAAGGTGAGCGTTATTTTGCGTTGCTCAAAGTTAACCAGATTAACTATGACACGCCAGAAAATTCTCGAAATAAAATTCTATTTGAAAACTTAACCCCCCTTTTCCCAACCGAACAATTGGTTATGGAACTCGGTAATGGTACGACAGAAGACTTAACTGCTCGTGTTGTTGACTTAGTTGCGCCAATTGGTAAAGGTCAACGCTCTATTATTGTTGCACCGCCAAAAGCGGGTAAAACAATGTTACTTCAAAATATTGCTCAATCTATTGTTAGAAATAATCCTGAAGTATTCCTGATGGTTTTATTAATTGACGAGCGTCCAGAAGAAGTAACCGAAATGGAACGTACTGTTCGCGGTGAAGTGATTGCTTCAACATTCGATGAAGCTCCTGCTCGCCACGTACAAGTTGCAGAAATGGTTATTGAAAAAGCAAAACGTCTTGTTGAACATAAAAAAGACGTTGTGATTCTGCTTGACTCGATTACCCGTTTAGCACGTGCATATAACACCGTCATTCCTTCATCAGGTAAAGTCTTAACTGGTGGTATAGATGCTCACGCATTAGAGCGCCCTAAACGCTTCTTCGGTGCTGCACGTAATATTGAAGAAGGTGGATCTCTTACGATCATCTCAACTGCTTTGATTGAAACAGGCAGTAAAATGGATGACGTCATTTATGAAGAATTCAAAGGTACAGGTAACCAAGAGATTACGCTTGATCGCCGTATCGCTGAAAAACGCGTCTTCCCTGCCATGAATATTAAGAAATCTGGCACCCGTCGTGAAGAGCGTTTAATGGATGATGACAACTTACGTAAAGTATGGATCCTCCGTAAGCTTCTTCATCCGATGGATGAATTGGCAGCAATGGAATTCTTACTTGATCGTATGAAAGAAACGAAAACAAATGATGATTTCTTCGATCAAATGAAGCGTAAAGCTTCAACTTAATCGATTAATCTTCAATAAAAAACCACTCTTTTGAGTGGTTTTTTATTTGGTTGACAAGCTTTACACAAAAATACATTTTGCACTTTTTTATGTAAAATTATTTATAAGCTTTTGATAATAATTATTTTTGAATTAAAAAAAATAAGTTTTTTAGTAGCTTACCTCTACCTTTTCCAATACACTCGGGCTAATTGATTGTTTTTTTCTGTTAAAAAACAGACTGTTTTTCTCTTTTTCATACGTTTTTTTGACAGACGACAGTAGTATTTCAGCATTTGCAGTGATAGCATAGCGGCAGACCAGTTAGACTGCTCCATGCGTTGTTACCTAGCTACGTTTTAGGAATAATAAAAGCAAAACAGTCCAACTTAGGTTTTTTTAATCTCAAATCTTTTTTGTGAGAGTGATGCCATGTTATTCAAAAAATTTGCTGCTGTTGCTGCTGTAGCTGCTACTTTAGCTTTCGTTGGTTGTTCTAAGAAAGAAGAAGCTCCTGCTGCTGCTTCTGAAGCTGTAGCTGCTGCTTCTGAAGCTACTACTGCTGCTTCTGAAGCTGCTACTGCTGCTTCTTCAGCTGTTGATGCTGCTTCTGAAGCTTCTGCTGCTGCTGCTTCTGCACCTGCTGCTTCTGCACCTGCTGCTTCTGCTGCACACTAATCTATATATTAGATTAGAAAAAAAAGAGGACATTTTGTCCTCTTTTTTTACGCCTAAATTTTATGTTCCTAAAATTACTTTGCTTACTCTATCTAAATAAATTGACATCTAATCCTAGTTAAATAAAGCTATCTAAATAAGTAAAAAAAAGCAGATCAATCGATCTGCTCATTTCCAACGCGTTGTCTAAACTTCTGACCTGCTCTAAAGGTCACTACCCTACGTGCTGAAATTGGAATTTCTTCACCTGTTTTAGGATTACGTCCTGGGCGTTCGCGTTTATCTCTTAACTCAAAATTACCGAAACCAGAGAGCTTAACCTGCTCCCCTGCAATAAGTGCTTGGCTAATTTCGTCGAAGAACAACTCGACCATTTGTTTTGCTTCACGGCGATTTAAGCTGGTTAACTCACTTAAATGATCAGCCATGTCTGCTTTAGTTAATGCTGTCATGAGGCCCTCAATGTCGCTTGATAAGTGTTTTCTAACACTTGGATTATATTGTCCATACCAGATTTAATTTCAGCATCTTCAAGCGTACGTGAAGGATGTTGCCATAATAATGCAAACGCTAATGAGCGTTTACCTTCTTCGACACCCTGCCCCGTATACACATCGAATAACCATGTAGAGTCTAAAAGCTCTCCACCAGTTTTTTCGATTAACTGCTGAATATCTCTAACATTTATATTATCAGAGATTAAAAGCGCAATATCACGTCTAACCGAAGGAAAACGTGATAATTCTGTAAAATTAGATACATAAGATTGCAAAACCGCATCTTGATCAAGCTCAGCAACCCAAGTTGTGCTCAAATCTAGCTCATTCTCCAAAGATGGGTGCAAGTGACCTAAGTAACCAATTGATTTACCATCAACTAGAATCTCAGCTGATTGCCCTGGGTGCAACCAAGCACGCTCAGAACGTACATATTCAACTTTAACACGACCAGCAGCTAAAACTTCCTCCACCTCACCTTTGAAATCAAAGAAATCCATTGGTTGAGGCTTCACATGCCAAGATTCTGGTACTTGCGAGCCTACTGCCACTAGAGCCAAGGTAGGAGTCTGTTGCAAGTCTTCAATACTCTTAGCATTTTGATAATCAAAACGCAGTCCGAATTCAAAGAAACGAACACGACTTTGCTGACGGTTGAGATTATATTGTACGCAAGGAATTAAACTAGAAAGTAAAGTACTACGCATTGCAGCCAAATCACTTGAAATTGGATTTGCTAGCATCAGTGGCTTAACTTCTGGATTTAATTGCTTTTCAAGTTTAGCATCTGCAAAGCTAAAGCTAATTGCTTCTTGATAACCTAATGTCACGATCGTTTGACGCAGCTCAGCGAGCTCAAAGCGATCTTGGTATTTAGCAAATTTAACATCCATGCTTGGTAAGCTAATCTGGATATTGTCATAGCCATCAATACGCGCTACTTCTTCAATTAAATCTTGATAAATAGCCATATCATAACGATGTGATGGTGGTACTACACTCCATTCACCTTCAGACTTAACTGTTACTTTACACCCTAGTCGAGTTAAAGCATCTGCAATGAACTCACCCGCAACTTGATATCCCAATAATTGATCTACCTGAGTTTGTTTCAGCTCAATTGCTTCACGCTTAGGCAGTAGATCAGTTTTTTCAGCTACAGTAATTGGACCAAACTCGCCGCCTGCTAACTCTTGAATAAGCTGAGAAGCACGATTCATTGCAATTAAAGGTAATTCGAAATCTACACCGCGTTCATAACGCTGCGAAGAGTCTGTATGTAAACCAAAACGACGAGCACGCCCAGCAATCGCAAGTGGTGCAAAGAAAGCACTTTCTAGGAAAATATCAGTCGTATCATCAGTTACACTTGATGATAAACCACCCATAATTCCAGCAATTGCCAAAGCTTTTTGGTCATCAGCAATCACCATGATATCTTCTTGCAACTCAACTTCTTGATCATTCAGAAGTTGTAATTTTTCTTGTTGTGTTGCTTGACGAACATGTACAGTCCCTTCGATTTCAGACAAATCGAATGCATGCATTGGTTGACCCAATTCCATTAGGACATAGTTGGTCACATCAACCAAAATACTATGAGTACGGATTCCTGAACGTGACAAAGCCTGTGCCATCCACTCAGGAGTAGCAGCTTTTACATTAACGTTTTTAACGACACGCCCTAGATAACGCGGAGCACCTTCCGTACTGATAACTACTTTTTTCTCATCAGTAATGGTGGCATCAACCGTGTTAATTACGGGCTCATTCATTTGCAGCTTATTAATAACTGCAATTTCACGAGCAATACCACGAATACTAAAACAGTCACCACGGTTTGGCGTAATACTAATATCAATGACATTATCGTCGAGTTTCAAGTATTCACGGATATTTACTCCGACTGGAGCATCAGCTGGCAGTTCAAGTAAACCATCGATTTTATCTTCAAGATCAATCTCAGAAGCACCACAAAGCATGCCTTGTGATTCAATCCCACGAAGTTTACCTTTTTTGATTTTAAAATCACCAGGTAATACAGCACCAATAGTTGCAACTGGAGCTTTCATTCCAGAACGAACGTTTGGTGCACCACATACAATTTGTAAAGGCTCACCTGAACCAATATTCACTGTTGTAACACGTAGACGGTCTGCATCAGGGTGCTGTTCAACAGTGAGCACTTCACCAATTACAACGCCTGTAAATGGTTTAGCCACAGGTGCCAATTCATCAACTTCAAGACCAAGCATCGTCAACTGATCAGACAATGTATCACTATCAATTGCCGGATTAACCCAAGTGCGTAGCCAATTTTCGCTAATCTTCATCTTTATAAACCTTTTTTAATCCTGAAAAACTGTTAGGCAAATTGGCGTAAGAAACGCACATCATTTTGATAGAACATACGCAAGTCATTAATGCCATAACGCAACATCGCAAAGCGCTCTACCCCTAAACCAAAAGCAAAGCCTTTGTATTTATCAGGATCAATACCCGCGGCACTTAATACATTTGGATGCACCATGCCACAGCCTAAAACCTCTAACCAACGGCCACGTTCATCCATAATATCTACTTCTGCACTTGGCTCAGTAAACGGGAAATATGATGGACGGAAACGTACCTTTAAATCTTTTTCAAAAAACTCATTCAACAGGTTAATGAGTAAACCTTTTAATTCAGCAAAACTGGTGTTCTCAGCAACGTATAAACCTTCGATCTGATGGAACATTGGTGAATGCGTTTGATCTGAGTCACAACGATAAACACGGCCTGGACATACGATACGAATTGGTGGCTCACTTGTTTCCATTGTACGAATCTGTACACCAGACGTGTGCGTACGCAGTAAATGAGTGGCATCAAAATAGAAAGTATCGTGCATAGCACGGGCTGGATGGTGACCAGGAATATTTAATGCTTCAAAATTATGATAGTCATCTTCAACTTCTGGACCAGTCGCAACTGTAAAACCAGCTTTAGTGAAGAACTGACAAATTCTTTCTTGTACTTGAGTAACAGGGTGAACTGTACCAACGCGTTGACCGCGGCCCGGCAAAGTAACATCAATCGTTTCACTTGCTAGCTTTTGCTCAAGTGCTGCCTGCTGTAATCCCGCTTGACGTTCTGTTAAAGCAGTATTAATTGTTTCTCGAACAGCATGAATCGCAGCACCTTGTACTTTGCGTTCTTCAGGGTCCATTTTCCCTAATGCTTTCGATTGTTCTGCAAGCTGGCTTTTTTTCCCTGTAAATTGCACACGCACCTGATCAAGTGCAACAAGGTCTTGAGCTGCTGCAATGGCAGCAAGCGCTTCTGTGGTCAGGGCTTCCAGTGACATATTAACTCTCAAAGCAACAAATTAAAAAATATAATAAAACACTGCATTCTAACAGTTTTTCATCAGATTGATGAAGTTTATCCATCATGAAAAATGTATTAGGCAACAAAAAGATAAAACGTATAAGATAATAGCATCGTCAATGAGATCAACTATTATGGCGCTCAATCAAATTTGGAAACAACAACTTACGCTTGTAACATATGGTAATGAATACCTCCGTCAAAACTTAAGCTTTACCCAATGGCGACAACATCATATTTTTGACCACCATAGTTTTCAATTTCGTGACTTAGCTTCTCAGCATTTACTCGCTCAACATTTTCAAGTTTGGCTAGAAGCGCTAAAAAAACAAGGCACCACTCAACTCAGTTTACATTTATCAAGCCTTCTGAATGAAGAGCAAAATCCAAACAACAATGTTGAGCTTTTACCTTATACCCATTTTATCGTTAGCCATCAAAATGATAAGAAATTTGCATGGATTTTCGGCCATGAACTTGCTGAATGGTATAACAATGATAATGAGTTTGAAGCCCCTGCTTCACAAACCTGTGAGCTTCATTTAGAAACTTTCTGGCGTTTTGAACTAAATGAAAAATTATCAAAAAAAATTGAAGCTGATTTAAAAAATCCGCCATGGCAAGAAATAGCTGACTTTATGGATAGCGAATTATTTCGTAGTAAATATGCATCAGGGTTTGAGGAACCAGAATTTCAAAAAGCTCATTTTGATGGTACAAACATTACGAGCCAAGAACCAAGACTTGCTTTAATGCCAGAGAATTATCCTGCAGATTATGCTCATCAACTTTTATCTCGTACTCAAGCATTGGCCAATTATTTAGAACAAAAGAAACGCCTTGCAAATGACCCATTAGGAGAAGAGCTAGATCAAGAACAACTCATTAATTTAAGAAATTTTACGCAAAAAACTGATGATTTGTTTGCCAAACTTATTGTTAAAGCTGCTAATCACTACCAAACAGCTCAGATCGTACCCGTAGTTAAAGCCTCCCCATTCGAGCAATCAAATGAAAATCCACAACATTTGAAATCTCACCACCATAAAGGCACTGGTTCAGGCGTTATTAAGCTGATTATTCTAACGATTATTATTTGTGCTCTGGCTTATTATTTTGGGCTTTAACTTAGATTAGAGTTTCCATTGATAAAGTAATTCTGTTATTTCGAAGCCGAACTCCGGTAGTTCGGTTTCGCCAATTATTTTGGCTCCCATTTTTTCATAAAAAAACCGGCTTGGATTTCTATTAAAAACTTCTAAACGAATAAAACTGTATCCCTGATTTAAAGCACATTGATAGAAATTTTGGAATAACTCACGGCCTATGCCTTGTTTTTGAACTTCTCTTAAAAGATAAAAAGCAAGAATTTCAGCAATATTACTCTCTGGGTTTAAGTAACCATCGAGAAAGCCTTTCACTATTCCATTTTCAGTATAGATAAGTAACTTATGATCAGGGCTTTTGGTGATTTCTTTCCATAACTGTTCTTTATCTAGTACTTTAAGCTCATCCAATATTTCCTGCTTAAGCATACCTGTATAGGTTTCTTTCCAACACTGCACATGTACTTCTGCAATAGATAATGCATCCTTAAAAGTAGCTATACGAATTTCTCTTTCATTTAGTGATTGCAATTCGTTTCCCTCATGTCACTACTTTTAAAGTGAAGCACCAATTTGTTTCATACAAACTTATTCAGCTAAAAGCCGCTCTCGAACATGCATTAAAGCAAAACCCAACAAATTTAAGCCTTGCCATTGAGATGGATCTTGAATATATGGATGGTCTTGTGCCATACCAATTCCCCAAATTTTATCGACTGGAGATGCTTCAACCAAAATACGGTCTTTTGTGGCTAATAAGAATTCTTTCAATTTATGATGCTGAGAGAATTTAGCAAAGTTCGCCTGTACGACAATGTCAAACCGATTTTTTTGCCATACCTGTTCATCATAATTACGCACTTTACGTCCTAGCTGTTTGGCTTCATTCGGATGTTTAACCTGCAAGATCTGTGCAAAGATCTCTTCATCATTAAATAATTTTGCTTTTTGCGCCATCATATAGTGCTCAGCAGTAAAGTATTCATCACTTTCCACTTTAAATTGCGCAGGAAACCACTGGCTAAAACAGCTTTTATCAACAAGATCAGCTTGTTTAGGAGTATGCCCCCAGAAACATAAGTATTTAAACTGGTGGCCTTGCTGTACTTTTTGAATTAAGTCATTTAGAAATTTTTCGTCTTTCATCATTTATCTCTGATTATTATCTCTTTTTAAAATAGAACCATTAAAAATAAAAAAAGACCGCTAAAAAGCGGTCTCTTTTTTGAATCTCTAAGCTTATGCAGCTAATGCGCCTTTAGCTTTTTCAGCTAAAGCAGCAAATGCTACTGCATCATGCATAGCGATGTCAGCTAATACGCGACGGTCGATGATCACTTGAGCTTTTTTCAAGCCATCGATCATACGGCTGTAAGACAAACCGTTTTGACGAGCACCAGCATTGATACGCGCAATCCATAGAGCACGGAATTGACGTTTCTTTTGACGGCGGTCACGATAAGCATATTGACCAGCTTTGATTACCGCTTGGAACGCTACGCGGTAAACGCGTGAACGAGCACCATAGTAACCTTTAGCGCGAGCAAGAATTTTTTTGTGACGACGATGAGCCACTACACCACGTTTTACACGAGCCATTTATAATCTCCTTAGATGTATGGGCACATACGACGAACTGAGTTCACGTCAGAAACATGAACCATTACACAGCCGCGTAATTGACGGATACGTTTAGCAGATTTTTTGGTCAGAATGTGGCGCTTAAATGCTTGTTTGCGCTTGAAACCGTGTGCAGTCGCTTTGAAGCGTTTAGCAGCACCGCGGCGAGTTTTCATCTTAGGCATAACAACCTCTTTTGAACACCTGTTCGGAACGCTTGCACCATTGCAAAAACGACCTGCAGGTAAGGGAGCCGATATTCTAAAGCATCCCAACCTAAAACAAAAGTAAAATGCTCATTTTTTGATAGTAAATTGTCTATTTCATATAAACGATATTTTCTATAATCAATTATCAAATTACGAGAAAATCCACAAAATCATCGCCTATAATAAGTGCAATCTCTTAAATTCAAAAGAATATGAATATACAAAATGATGCTTTCGCTGCATTGCGGTATCGAGATTTCTCTATCGTTACGATCAATCAGTTTTGCTTAACGCTCGCAATTTTGATTCAAGAAATTATTGTTGCCTATTCATTATATCAAATCACCAAAGACCCACTGACTTTAGGGTTAATCGGACTCGCAGAAGCGATTCCTTTTATTGCCCTTTCTCTTTGGGGAGGCTATTTTGCAGATAGGTTTAATAAACAGATTATTATGAAAATCTGTTTATTTTTCTCGGTTCCCCTTCCCTTGGTTTTATGGTTACTTTTCCACTTACATGGTTTAGGGCATATCAGTGTTAGCTTCCTTTCTTGGGGTATTTATGCTGTTATTTTTGGTTTAGGAACAATCCGCGGTTTCTATAATCCTTCTGCAACTTCGTTAAAACCATTTTTAATTCCGCGTGAACTCTATGCAAATGGTGCGACATGGACAACCATCGGCTGGCAAAGTGGTGTAATTATTGGACCAATGCTAGGTGGTTTTATGCTTGCTTATTTAGGTAGGGAAACAAGCCTATTTAGTGTTGCTGCTTTACTCGCTATTTGCTTTATTTTAATTAATTTATTGCATAAACGTAGTTTTCCTAAAATTGAAACTAACAATATTTTAGAAAGCTTAGGAGAGGGTTTCCGTTTTATCTGGAAAACCAAAATTGTTCTTTGGGCGATTTCTCTGGATTTAGCTTCTGTTTTATTTGGCGGCGTTATCGCGTTATTACCAATTTTCGCAGAAGATATATTAAAAGTCGGCCCAGAAGGGCTTGGATATTTACGAGCAGCTCCATCTATTGGCGCACTCATTACCATGATTGCCTTAACCCGCTTTCCGCCAACTCAACATGCATGGCGTAACATGTTGCTTGCTGTAGCAGGTTTTGGAATATTTACTATTCTATTCGCCTTCTCAAACAATATGTGGTTATCTCTTTTTGCTCTTGCTATGACAGGCGCATGTGACAGTATTTCTGTTGTTGTAAGACAAACCATTTTACAAATTTTCCCACCAGAAAATATGCGAGGCCGCGTTGCTGCCGTAAACGGTATGTTTGTATCTTCGAGCAATGAGTTAGGAGCCTTTGAATCAGGTTTAGCGGCTAAATATTTAGGCACAATTACCGCTACAATTTTTGGAGGCTGTATGACGCTGGTGGTTGTGACTTTCTGTTGGCTCAAAACGAACGATCTATTTAAGGTAGACATTACCAAAAGCTCAGAAGATTAATTTAAATATTTATAAATCAAAGCATCTTCGGATGCTTTTTTTATTTTAAATAAAACCCATCATCACCCAGTAAATAAACAAATAGCGCCCTGCTTTGGCAATAATAACGATACCAAGGAAGCGCCAAAAATTTTCTTTGAAGAGTCCAGCAACCAAAGTAATTGGATCGCCAATGATAGGTGCCCAACTCAAAAGTAAGGAGTAAAAGCCATATTTATGATAAAAGTTTTGTGCTTGTTGTAAACGCTTTTCAGAAACTGGAAACCACTTTCGATGTTTGAATTGCTCTATCTTTAAGCCTAACCACCAATTGACACAAGAACCTAAGACATTACCTAAAGTAGCTATGCCAATTAAAAGCAAAGCTGAATGTTGGCCCTTCAACAATAAGGTTACCAGTACCGCTTCAGACTGTAGAGGTAATAAAGTGGCAGCGCCAAAAGCACTAATAAAAAGCAAAAAGTAACTCAGCATAATTAATTACACCAGACTACTTTTTGCTTTAAGGATTTATTAAATTCAAGCAAGAAATTAAGCCACTTTAATTGATAGTGCTTTTTGAACTGCTGGACGTGCTGTTAAGCGGACAATATATTCTTGTACGTATGGATAGTCTTCAAGCTGAATACCTTGCCATTCATAACGTAAAATCCACGGCAAGATTGCCATATCAGCAATCGAGTATTCCCCAGCAACAAACTTCTGACCAATCAGTTGTCTATTGAGCACCCCATATAAGCGTTTAGTTTCATTTAAATAGCGCTCTATGGCATAAGGAATTTTTTCAGGAGCAAATTTATTAAAATGATGATTTTGCCCAAGCATCGGTCCCAAACCACCCATTTGCCACATGAGCCACTGCTCAACCTCAACTCGCTCTTGTTCATCAGCTGGATAAAATAATCCAGTTTTTCTACCCAAATATTGCAAGATAGCGCCCGATTCAAATATAGAAATTGGCTCACCACGAGGTCCATTTTGATCAACAATCGCAGGAATTTTATTATTTGGGGAAATTCTCAGGAAATCTGGTTGAAATTGATCATTTTCTAAAATATTAATTGGGTAGAGGGTGTAATCCAGTCCCATTTCTTCTAAGGCAATTGTGATTTTATGTCCATTGGGAGTTCCCCAATAATATAGATCAATCATTCTATTTTCCTATTCATCATTATCATGACTGCGTCTTGCGTTATATCATGTTTTAAGAGGAACTATGATATTTCCCACACCAAAAAACACATAAAATTCGTGAATTGAATTTCTTAAAAAATATAGCAATTGTCTTAAATAAAACTGAATAAAAAAAGTTAAATGATGTTTTTTATTAATATGAGGATAAAAAAAAGCACTGCTTTTGCAGTGCTTTTTTTTGAGTATTACTTTTTCTTTTTCGGTCCAAGTAACATACCCATTTGACGGCCTTCCATTTTTGGTGCTTGTTCCACAACCCCAAACTCAGCCACATCTGCTTCAATTTTTTGCAATTGAGCTAAGCCAAGTTGTTGATGAGCCATTTCACGACCACGGAAACGTAAAGTGATCTTCACTTTGTTTCCTTCTTCAAGGAATTTCAAAATAGCACGAAGCTTAACTTGATAATCACCAACATCAGTTGCAGGGCGCAGTTTGATTTCCTTCACTTGCACTTGATGCTGTTTTTTCTTCGCATCTTTTTGCTTCTGCTTAAGGTCAAACAAGTGCTTGTTGTAATCCATAATTTTACAAACAGGCGGCTCGGCGTTTGCAACGATCTCAACAAGATCAAGTTCAACCTCTTCAGCAGCACGCAGTGCTTCACTTAATGAAACAATTCCTTTTTGCTCACCCTCAGCACCGACGAGGCGTACTTCTTTTGCACGGATCTCATCATTAATTGCTGGACGGTTGCTTTTTGCACCTTGTTGTTGGTTACGGTCAGGCTGTTTAATCTTTCTTACTCCACAATATACCGGCCGCGATCGGCGACGGCAGACTTCACTAAGTCAATGAATGCATCTACTGACATAGTACCTAAATTTTTTCCTGAGCGCGTACGTACATTCACAGTACCTTCTTCAACTTCTCGATCACCAAGAACTAACAAGTAAGGAATACGCTCTAGAGTACGCTCACGAATCTTAAATCCGATTTTTTCGTTTCTCAAGTCAGAAATAGCACGAAGACCATTTTCTTTGAGTTTTGCTACGACTTTCTCACAAGCTTCAGCTTGAGAGTCAGTAATATTCATAACACATGCTTGTAACGGCGACAACCAAGGTGGCATGAAACCAGCGTAGTGTTCAATTAGTATACCAATAAAACGTTCAAAACTGCCAAGAATTGCACGATGCAACATAACAGGTTGATCACGATCATTGTCTTCAGTTACGTAAGACGCATCTAAACGCTCTGGTAAGTTGAAGTCACACTGAATAGTACCACATTGCCATACACGTCCGAGACAGTCTTTCAATGAGAATTCAATTTTCGGACCGTAGAACGCGCCTTCACCTGGTTGTAATTCCCACTCAAGACCCGCTGCATCTAAAGCATCTGCTAAAGATTTCTCAGCCATATCCCAAAGTGCGTCATCACCCACACGTTTTTCTGGACGTGTAGAAAGTTTCATTTGCACTTCTTCAAAGCCAAAATCTTTATAAACATCTAAAGTGAGTTTAATAAAGTCTGCAACTTCTTGACCAATTTGTTCTTTAGTACAGAAGATATGAGCATCATCTTGTGTAAAGCCGCGTACACGCATAATGCCGTGTAAAGAACCAGATGGTTCGTTACGATGGCAAGAACCGAACTCAGCTAAACGAATTGGCAAATCACGGTATGATTTCAAACCTTGGTTGAAAACTTGCACGTGACATGGGCAGTTCATCGGCTTAACCGCATAATTACGACTTTCAGAATGAGTCGTAAACATGTTGTCCGCGTAGTTCGCCGCATGACCAGATTTTTCCCAAAGCGTAAAGTCTACGATTTGTGGTGTTTTAATCTCGAGGTAACCATTGTCTTGCTGAACTTTACGCATGTATTGTTCAAGAACTTGGTAAATCGTCCAACCGTTTGGATGCCAGAACACCATACCCGGTGCTTCTTCTTGCATATGGAACAAATCTAAGGCTTTACCAATTTTACGGTGGTCGCGCTTTTCAGCTTCTTCAATACGCTTAATGTATGCAGCAAGCTGTTTCTTATCAGCCCATGCTGTACCATAAATACGTTGAAGCTGTTCATTCTTCGCATCGCCACGCCAGTAAGCGCCAGAGATTTTTGTCAGTTTAAACGATTTTAAGAATTTGGTGTTTGGTACGTGTGGACCACGACACATGTCCAAATAATCTTGATGGTAATACAAGCCCATTTGTGTTTCTTCAGGCATGTCTGCAATCAAGCGCAATTTGTATTCTTCGCCACGTGCAGTAAATTCAGCAATTACTTCATCACGCGGTGTCATTTTTTTAACGACATCATAATCTTGGTCGATGAGCTTTTTCATGCGCTCTTCGACAGCTGCCATATCGTCTAATGTAAAAGGACGAGGCATCCAGATGTCGTAGTAAAAACCTTCTTCAATGACTGGACCAATCACCATCTTAGCTTCAGGGAATAGCTGTTTAACAGCATGTCCTACAAGGTGTGCACAAGAATGGCGAATGATTTCAAGACCTTCTTCATCTTTTGGAGTGATGATTTGTAAGGTCGAATCTTCGGTAATTAAGTCACATGCATCAACTAAGCGATCATTTACTCGTCCGGCAACAGTATTCTTTGCTAGACCGGGCCCAATACTTTGGGCAACTTCCATAACAGATACAGCGTGATCAAAACTCTTTTGATCGCCATTTGGCAATGTGATAATTGGCATAAAAAAATCCTTAAGGAGTGATGCCCTATACGAAGGAGCATTTCACCGCGAGATTATGATCGAGGCGAACCTCAAAATATAAAAACGGTGTAAAGCAAAATTAAAAATCCTGAAAGATTTTACACTTGTTCAAGCAAAGTGAAAACCTTTGAGCCCACAAAATCATAAATACATTTTGCTTATCAGGTAAACAGCAATAAATGACTTAAAAAATATATGAGGAAGATTTTTTAAACACACTCAGCACAAGTGGTTTAAGATGAAGAAAATAGCATTTTTGCTCATTTTCTGACTGAAGGATATTTCTCTTTAAGACTAAAGCATAGATGCGTTGATGAGTATTAAGTCATATTTTCAAAGAATGAATTAAAAATAGAACACGGAGTTGTTTACCATGGTTAGTGCTTATGATGAATTACCACGCACACCCGCAAACTTTGTTGCATTATCACCTCTACGCTACTTAGAACGTGCAGCTTATATTTATCCAAATCAGGCTTCGATTATTCATGGTAAGCGCCAAATTTCATGGAAAGAAACTTACCAACGGTGTTGCCAGTTTGCTTCTCAGCTCAAACAACTGGGAATTAAAAAAAATGATACGGTGTCCGTGTTATTGCCAAATATTCCAGCCATGGTTGAAGCACATTTTGCCGTTCCAATGGCTGGTGCTGTACTCAATACGCTCAATACACGTTTAGATGCAAAAACAATAGCTTTCATGTTGGAACATGCTGAAAGCAAAGTACTGTTGGTTGACCCTGAATTTGTTAACTTGGCAAGAGAAGCCCTCTCTCTTATTCCTGACCAACACATTATTGTGATTGATGTAGCTGATGATGAGTATGAAGGTGAAAATCAGTTTATCGGCTCTTTTGAATATGAAGAATGGATAGCCCAAGGCGATATTAACTTTGTATGGCATTTACCAGAAGATGAGTGGGATGCGATTAGCTTAAGTTACACATCTGGAACGACGGGCAATCCTAAAGGTGTTGTTTATCATCATCGTGGTGCTTATCTCAATGCTGCAAGTAATATCTTAGCTTGCGGAATGAAACCACGTGCTGTGTATTTATGGACATTACCCCTTTTCCATTGTAATGGTTGGTGTTTTGCATGGAGTATCGCAGCCAGCGGTGGAACCAATATTTGTTTGCGCAAAGTCGACCCAGAATTAGTCATGCAACTCATTGCAGAACATAAAGTTGATTATTTCTGCGGTGCACCGATTGTTCTTTCAATGATTATTAACTTATCTAAAGAGAAACAAACCAACTTTGATCATCATGTTGAAGTGATGGTTGCTGGCGCAGCTCCTCCAGTTGCTATTATTGAAGGTATGCGAAATATGGGGATTAACGTAAACCATGTTTATGGCTTAACAGAAACGTACGGTCCTTCTGCCTTATGTGCTTCGCAATCTGGATGGAATGAACTTTCAATTGCTGAACAAGCTCAACTTCATTCTCGTCAAGGTGTTCCCTATCCATTACAGGACAGTATGCGTGTGCTAGACCCCGAAACCATGCAGCCTGTACCGAATGACGGACAAACCATGGGAGAAATTATGTTTCGTGGCAATATTGTCATGAAAGGTTATTTAAAGAATCCTCAAGCAACTCAAGAAGCTTTTGCTGGCGGATGGTTCCACACAGGGGACTTAGCGGTTTGCCACCCCGATGGTTATGCAAAAATTACTGATCGCTCAAAAGACATTATTATTTCAGGTGGAGAAAATATTTCATCTCTAGAAGTAGAAGATGTGTTGTATAGGCACCCAGCTGTTTTAACTGCTGCGGTCGTCGCTAAACCCGATGCTCGTTGGCAAGAAGTACCCTGCGCATTTATTGAGTTAAAAATGGGCGCTACAGCAACGCCTGAAGAAATTATTGAACATTGCCAAAAAGAGTTAGCACGCTTTAAAGTTCCTAAAGATGTGGTCATTACAGAAATTCCAAAAACATCGACCGGCAAATTGCAGAAGTTTATTTTGCGTGAATGGGCAAAAGAACGTGCTGAGAGTATATAAATAAAAAAAGCGACGCCTTGAGCGTCGCTTTTTTTATTTAAGCGCATTTAGCCTTGATCGGACAATAATGCGATTTGCTGTACATAGTTAACAAATTTAACTTTTGATGCCTCGATTTCTGCTTCACTCAACTGTTGAGTTTTATCACGATTGATTCTCAACACATGTTGACGCAAGGTATGACGTTCCGATGCATTATAAATTTTACTAAATTCATTAATTGCAGGATCACCCTGTTCAATCATGCGGTCAACCCAACGCATTAATTGAGCCTGTCTTTTTGCGCCTTGCTGCGGGGTTAAATAAGACAAAATAACGGTCTCATCTTCATTGCGCAACAATTTACCAATACGTTGAAATTGGCGACGACGTGCTTCAAAAGAACTAATATTCTGCACTTCCATTAAAGCATCAATTAAACGCTCATCAACTGGAAGTTTCTGAATTTGTTTAATAGAAAGTTGCGCGAGTTGCTCACCTAAAGCAGCCATGCGTTGCACTGCTTTTTTCTGTTCGGTTTTACTTGCACGTCCTTCTAAAGAACCAAAATCTTCTTCACTATAACGTTGGGAACCACGTGCCACGATTAATCTGCCTCATAAAATTTTGCTGCGAATAACGCCAGTACTTCATTTAATGCCTGTTCTTCGTCGGTACCATCAATGACCAATCGCAAAGTGGTCCCTTTACCTGCACCTAACATCAGCAAAGACATAATATTTTTTGCATCTACCAAATGATCGCCTTTTCCAATCTGGATCGACGAACGAAACTTTGTAGTGACCTCTATCAGTTTCCCTGATGCACGAGCATGTAAACCGAGTTTATTAATTACATCAACAGTTGTGTCTATCATGACCAGTGCTTCATTTCTCTGTGTAAGACCTGAACAGACCATTCTGCCTCAAGTGCTTGTTTTAGTCTATCTACGATATAAACCGAACGATGTTGCCCCCCAGTGCAGCCAATAGAAATCGTCATATAGTGACGATGTCCTTCAGCAAATGCGGGAAGCCATTTTTTTAAGAAGTGAAGAATATCATCAAACATTTCGTTTGCTTGTGGACTTGCTTCTAAAAATTGTCTTACTGGCTCATCCAAACCAGAAAAACGTCTTAATTCTAAATCCCAATGCGGATTTGGTAAATGCCGTACATCAAAAACATAATCGGCATCTAAAGGAATGCCATGTTTATATCCAAAGGACTGCAATATGACAATAAGCTTATCTGACTGCCCTAATTTAGACAGTAAAATATGCTTTAAATCATGAACGCTTTTATCCGTTGTATCAATATGAACCGTAGCGCGGAACTGAATTGGAAGCAGCAACTGCTTTTCTTCATGAATACATTGCAACAGACTTTTAAAACGGTTGGCTAATGGATGTGGACGACGCGATGCACTAAAACGCGCAATCAAATCCTGATCTTGCGTAGTAAGATAAATAACATCAACCGTGCCATGTCTTTGTAATTGCTCAAAAACATGATCGAACTCTTGCATATCTGCCCGAGTACTTCTTACATCCACACCTAAAGCCAATTGCTCTAGGTTATTTTCATGATCTAGCTTTGCCACAATTTCAGGCAGCAATGCCAAAGGCAAATTATCAATACAGTAATAGCCCAAATCTTCTAATACTTGAAGGGCTGAAGATTTTCCTGAACCAGACTGTCCTGTCACGATAAGTATACGCTTCATGGCATGGCTGTCCTTTGATCTCTTTTATTGGGGTGTAAAGGCAACTTCTAAATTGTCAATCAAACGGGTTGCACCCAGTTTTGCCGCGACAAATAACACAATATCACGATCAAATTGAGTAGCAGGTAACAGATTTGTCTGACGAGCTTCGACATAATCAACAACAAAGCCATTATCTGTCAACTGAGTTTTGATATCTTCTACAACTTGTTGCAAATCTTTGCCTTGATGTAACTGTTGCTCAGCCTGCTTCAAACTTTGATAAATAACCGGAGCAATCTGACGGTGCTCAGCGCTTAAATAACCATTTCTTGAGCTAAGCGCCAAACCATCTGCTGCACGAACAATTGGCACGCCAATCACTTCTAAAGGAATATTTAAATCTTGTACAAACTGACGAATAACGGCTAACTGTTGGTAATCTTTTTGCCCAAAGAAAGCGTAGTTCGGTTGCACAATATTAAAGAGCTTAGTTACAACCAAAGCTACACCATCAAAGTGTCCTGGACGTGAACTACCACATAAAGCATCTGTGATCTGGCTTACACTGATGTTCGTTAAACGTGGTTGTGTACCGTACATTTGCTCAACTGATGGCGCAAAAATAATGTCACAGCCAACATCGGCAAGTAGGCGACTATCTTGCTCTAAAGTACGAGGATAGTTGTCAAAATCTTCGCCTGGACCAAATTGTGTCGGATTTACGAAGATGCTTACAACCACAACATCACATAGCTTTTTCGCTTCACGAACAAGTGTGAGATGCCCTTCATGTAGATTTCCCATTGTTGGGACAAAACCAATAATTTTACGTGCAGCTCTAGCAGGATTTAAAGAAGCTGCAAGACCTTGTATGGTGGTTTCTGTTTTCATGAATTACAGCTCAACGTGAAAAGTATGTTCTTTAGCAGGGAATGACTGATCCTGCACAGCAGCATGAAAAGCTTTAAAAGCATCTAAAATGGCAGTTTCACCTGATTGCTCTTTCATAAAGTTACGTACAAAACGCGCAACTCGACCAAAAGTTAAACCTAACATATCTTGTACAACTAATACTTGACCATCGGTTGCATTACCTGCGCCAATACCAATTACAGGCGTATTTGGGAATAATTCAGCAATTTCTTGACCCAACTGAGCAGGAACACATTCAAGTAATAATACCGCTGCACCGGCCTCAACCACTGCTGTACAATCAGCAATGAGCTGATCTGCTGCTTCACGCGTTCTAGCTTGTAATTTATAACCACCGAATACATGTACAGATTGAGGTGTTAAACCTAAATGTACACAAACAGGCACACCATTACGAGTTAAAACCTGCACGATTTCACTTAACCATGCGCCGCCTTCGATTTTCACCATTTGAGCGCCAGCTTGCATGACTGTTCTTGCATTTTGCAAAGCATCATTCAAGGTTGCATAACTCATAAATGGCAAGTCTGTCATAATCAAAGCATGCTGGTTACCACGACGAACCGCTGCCGTATGATAAGCCATATCTTCAACGGTTACTGGCAAAGTTGAATCTCGCCCTTGAATTGCCATTCCAAGAGAATCACCAATTAAGATTGTATCAATTTCAGCAAGTTCCATTGCTTTTGCCATGCTTGCATCGTAACAAGTTAGACAAGAGAACTTACGTCCTTCGGCTTTAAATTTTCTTAAGTCACTTAGACTAATCATGATGATATCCTCTACAGGAGTTTGCAGAACATAATGAATCGAGAGCTTAAGCCCAAGACTCATCCGCAAGTACAGTCAGTGTCGGCTGCTGTATCAGTTCTAAATTTTTAAGTGGCTGATCATTAATCTGTAAATCAGCATCTAAATCTAATAAAGGAATCACAACGAAATCTCGCTCTAAAATTCCTATGTGCGGCACAGTTAAGCGCTCATTGTGAATTTTTTCATTGCCATATATAAGCAAATCTAGATCTAAGGTTCGCTCACCCCAACGACGAAGTCGTACACGACCAGCTTCTTGCTCAAAACGTTGTAAATGATCCAGCAAATCTAAAGGTGCAAGATCCGTATTTAATTCTGCAACTGCATTTAAATAATTTGGCTGATCTTGAGGGCCCATAGGTGGACTTTGATAAAGTCTAGAAACTTTAACCATTCCTAACGTCTTAAGCTTAGCAATGGCTTCAGATAAAATTTGACGTGAATCGCCCAAATTACTTCCTAAACCAATATAAGTGGTTATTGTCATTGCGTTGGCCCAAAAACAACTTGGCTTAAATCGCGTTGTACCCGCTTACGTTTTAAAATTGGATGATCGCCCGTCACGCCTGCTTGTGAGGCAGTCGCTTTTTCAACAAACCGGCCTACAGCCTGATCTTGTCTAGTACGTTCTTTTTTCCCGCGGCGAGTGCGTGGTTCCGGAATATCAACCAAAGGTTCAATTTCCGTCTCAACTTTATTATTTTCGATAGGCTCAGCAGCAGCTTTACGACGGTTTTTAGCTTTCTGACGATTATATTGGCTAATAGCAGCTTCTTTTTCGTCATTTGACATTTCTTGGTAGGTTTCCCACCAGCTTCCCATTCCTTGTGTTGCGTCATCACCTGACTTTTCACGAAGTAATAAGAAGTCAAAACCAGCACGGAAACGAGCATGCCCTGCCAATGCTTCTATTTGCTGTGGTTTTGGATTAAGCAAACGAGTCTGCATTTCCCAAACTTCACGAATAAAAGTTTCTGCAAAACGAGGAATAACTGTGCGTGTTGCTTGACGTTTTAAAACATCTAAACCAGCTTGCGCACGGGCTTCAGCCGGCACAATGCCTTTAGATAAATAAAATTCACAACGCTCTAAAAACGGTTGCCACAATAACACTGCATAGAAAAATGCTGGGTTAATTGTTTTCCCAACCTGAATACGTTGATCTGTATTCTTTGCTGCTCTTAAAATAAATGGAGTGAGGTTAGGCTGAATATCTGCAAAAAGTTGCTTCCATACACCAAACTCAATCAACATTGGCAAAACACGCGCCAAATGTCCCATTGTGAAAAGCTTCTGAGATTCATCATATAAACGATGCGGAGAGACATCACGCAATAATTGCGTCATTTCAGCATTAAAGATATCGAGAATATTTGAATCAATTTTGAAATTTAACTTGGCTGCAAAACGTAAAGTTCGCAGCATACGCACTGGGTCTTCTTCAAAACGCTGTGCTGGATCGCCTAATAAACGTAGAGTTTTATTTTTAACATCGTCCATCGCTTTGCAGAAGTCGAGCACGATACTCTTACGCGGTTGGTAATATAGCGTATTGATTGAAAAGTCACGGCGAGCAAAGTCTTGTTCGATGGTACCCCAGTTATTGTCACGTAAAATCATGCCAGAGGCACTGGTAACTGCTTTTTTAGGAGGGGCACGGAATGTTGCAACTTCAATAAGCTCACGCCCTGAATAGACATGTGCCAATTCAAATCGACGACCAATGATTCGGCAACGTCTGCCAAAAACTTCTTTAATTTGAGAAGGTGTCGCATTGGTGACTGCATCGAAATCTTTAGGATTAAACCCTAGCATTAAATCACGGACACCACCCCCAACAATATAAGCTTCATAGCCAGCTTTATTCAGGCTATCGATCACATCTAAAATCGAAGAAGGAAGTTGGGCTGTGGACAAACCACATTTTGACGCTCGCAAGGTTTGCAAAAGACGCTGTCTCCTACGTCAGTACGTAAATAACAAGTTGTCGCTAATCATAGCTCTAACGCACACAAAGGGCAATTTGATTCTCTGTAGTTTGCGCATGAAATGACAATTGACAAACACATGATTTATAAACTCAACCGCGTTTTATTCTTTTCAAAAATGGCTGGACCTATGCCCTTTACGTTTTTAAATTCATCAATATTTTTAAAGCCACCATTCTTTTGACGGTATTCTACAATCGCCTGAGCCTTTTTCTCACCAATCCCTTTTAGCTTTTGAAGCTCCTCAATATTGGCTTGATTCAAATGAACTTGTCCTGAAGAATCAGTCATGGCTGGGCTTTTTGGAACATTAGAATGAGAGGAGTGCTGCATGCTCAACTTCTGATCATACATCTGCTGTTTAGCCTTCCACTCCTTAAAATTTTGATCGAAAGATTGAGCCTGAATAAAAGTTGATGAAATCAGGCTCCAAAATAAAATAATAAAAATATAACACTTACTCTTCCAAAGACTCATGTTGAGCTGCATGTGTTTTTTCCCCTAAACGTAATTGCCGCTTTGCCTGATTCCACAATTCATCCATTTCAGACAAGGTCATGTCCTCTAATGTTCTTTGCTGTTTTTGAGCTTGATCTTCAATAAAAGCAAAACGGCTTCTAAATTTATGTATTGTTGATAAAAGTGATGTTTCACTTGAAATCGCAAGTTTACGTCCAACATTGACTAATGAAAACAGGCAATCTCCAAATTCATCTTGAATTTCATCCATATTTTGATTTTTTAATGCCTGCTTAAACTCATCCAATTCTTCTTCTAGTTTTCCATAAGCATCTTCTACGGTTTCAAAGTCAAAACCAACTTTTGCGACATTTTCTTGAATTTCTTGTGCCTGTAATAGTGCTGGCCCATGCTTTATTTCATCTAATCTTGATTGCGGCTTGCCTTGTTTTTCTTGTTGTTTAATTTGTTTCCATAACTCACTTACTTGTTCTGGCGTTAAGTTATTAAATTGATCTGCCTGAAAAACATGTGGATGACGGCGGATTAACTTTTCACTTATTGCCTCAACAACATCTTGAAAGTTAAAAGCACCTTGCTCACTAAACATTTGTGATTGAAACACAACTTGTAACAACAAATCGCCTAGCTCATTTTTGATTTCATCGATATTACCCTGACGAACAGCAGCCTCAACTTCATATGCTTCTTCAATCGCATATTTGGTAAGAGTCATTGGGGTTTGAGCTTGATCCCACGGACATTTTTCTCGTAACTCTTTCATGATTTTAAGCAATTTATCCATGGTAACCCTCAAGTTTAAAATTCGGTCAGTCAAACTAAGATTTTAATTTGTTATGATCAAAATCAAAGCGATTAAATCAGTCGCACTATTGTACTGACAAAGAGAAAAAAGATGAGACACAGTATTCTGATTAGTGGCGCCGCTCAAGGTATTGGGGCAGAAATTGCACGAGTATTTTACCAACAAGGATACAAAGTAGGCATTTATGATATTAATGAATCACTTGCTCAAGAATTGGCAAATGACTTAGGGCTAAATGCATGTGCTGGCTATCTAGATGTTAGCGATTACAGCCAGTGGCAACTTATATTAAAAGAATTTACTGAATGGGCTGGCGAACTCAACATTTTAGTAAATAATGCTGGCATTTTATATTCTGGTGCATTTGAAACGACTGATATTAAAGCTCACCAAAGAACAATAAATATTAATGTAAACGGTGTCATCAATGGCTGTCACGCTGCTCTCCCCTATTTAAAGCAAGCTACTTTTGCACGTGTCATCAATCTTTCATCAGCTTCTGCAATTTATGGACAAGCTGATTTAATTTCTTATTCAGCTAGTAAATTTGCTGTTCGCGGAATTACCGAAGGTTTAGATGTGGAATGGAAGAAATATGGTATTCGTGTTTTAGATGTGATGCCGCTATTTGTACAAACTGCAATGGTTAAGGGTATGGATGCAGGCACAATTCAAAATATGGGGGTAGATTTAACTCCAAATGATATTGCTCAACAGGTACTTACGCTTGTAGAGAAAAAGGCTCATTTCTGGACGCCAACTCACACTCCGGTTGGCATAAAAACTAAACTGCTTTATCAACTCTCGACTTTAAGCCCTCAGTTTTTAAACCGACTAACCAATATTTATTTATCGAGAAAATAATCCAATATAAAAAAGGCTGTCATTTGACAGCCTTTTTACTCAATTTACTTAAACACCTTGAATCATGCGTCGCGCACTAATGATTCCAGGTTGCTGCTCTAAGCGTGCTAACAAACGAGAAAGCTGCGCTAATCCTTTCACTTCAATTAACAACTTCATATTGGCAATACCATCTGCCTCAGAAATTGTATTAACCTGACGAATATTGATTTGGTCAGAGAAAATCACTTGAGTTAAGTCTTTAAGCAGACCACGACGATCATATGCTTCAACCACAATTTGAACACTTTGACCACGTGTTGGCTGCATTTCCCAATCGGCTTCAACAGCACGCTCTGGTTCTTGCTTAATCATACGCTGATAGTCTGAACAAATGACTTTGTGGATACTGACACCACGGTTCAAAGTAATATATCCAGCGATTGATTCACCATGCACGGGCTGACAGCACTGAGCGATGTGCAACTCTACATTGTCTAAACCATCAATTAAAATTCCGTGGGCCGATAACGTATGGCTTGCACGCGGATTTAATGCCGGCTTAAGCACTAGTTCAGGTTCATCCTGATCTAGATGCATTTGGCGGTTCACCTGATTAATCAAGGCATGTAAGCTAATATCACCACTTACTAGACTCACCAAAATATCATCACCCGTTTTCACGTTAAAATGTGATGAGTAATCATTTAGGTCGATACTTTTTGGGTGAATCGCTAGACGAGCTAACTCTTTATTAAGAAGTTCACGGCCCACTTCAAGATTTTTACTACGATCTTGCTGTCTGAACCAATGACGCAGCTTGTCACGGGCACGAGAGGTTTTAATATAACCTAAAGAGTTAACCAACCAATCTCGGTTTGGATCACGATCTTTTTTAGTTAAAATCTCAACCTGCTCACCAGTTTTTAAAGTATAGGTTAATGGCACATAGCGCTGGTTAACTCGTGCTGCGTAACACTTATTCCCTACTTCCGTATGCACATGATAAGCAAAATCTAAAACTGTTGAGCCACGTGGTAGTTCCTTAATGTCACCATCACGACTGAAAACATAAATCTTTTCAAAGCCTTCAAAATCTTGTAGTTGATCAAAGCCTTCTGTTTCATCTTCGTTTTGATGTACTGTCGTGTCATTGCGTTCTTGGTAATGTTCAAGAACAGCACGCAATGAATGCAAACGATGGTTAAAGGAATGGTCTGTATTCTTTGAACCTTCTTTATAGTTAAAGTGCGAACATACGCCTAATTCTGCTTCGTCATGCATCTCATGAGTACGAATTTGTACTTCAAGCGATTTATTCTCAGCAATTACAGCCGTATGCAAAGAGCGATAACCATTTGCTTTCGGGTTGGTAATATAGTCATCAAACTGATGCGGAATATGACGCCAGATTTGATGAACAATACCCAAAGAGTGGTAACACTCAGGAACACTATTGACCAATACACGCAAGGCACGAATATCGTAAAGCTGATCAAAACTCAGGTTTTTGCTTTTCATTTTTCGATAAATCGAATAAATGTGCTTCGCTCGACCTGTGATTTCTGACTCGATTCCGTAAGACGCTAACTCATTTTTTAAACGATCAATCACGAACTGAATATAGTGTTCGCGCTCTAAGCGTTTTTCATTCAGTAATGACGCAATTTCTTTATAACGATCTGGAGCTAAATAGCGAAAAGCGAGATCTTCAAGTTCCCATTTAAGCTGAGCAATACCGAGTCGATGTGCCAATGGCGAATAAATAGTAAGAATTTCACGTGCTACGCGTTCTTGACGTTCACGAGATGAATTTGCAAGCTCTCGTAAAGAATAGGTACGTTCAGCAAGTTTAATTAAAACAACACGAACATCTTCGGTAACCGAAATCAGCATTTTATAAATGCCACTTAAATGTTCTCGTTGATTGTTATTAAAGTGATCTTCTAACCGTTTATTTTTCTCAATGAGTTCCGAGAGCTTACCCATTGCCAAAGCGCCTTTGACAAGGTTATAGACCTGATCTCCAAATTTCTTTTTTACTTCTTCTATATCAGTAATGTCTTCACGCACACTACGATAGAGCATGGCTGCCGATAGAGTATCTTCATCTACATGGAGATGTGCCAAAATATCAGCCATTCCAACGCCAGTAGCAAAAGTATTGGAACGATGATTAACCGTTGAGTCTAACTCTTTTTGCAGGGTTAAATGAGCAACCTGCTCAAGCTGTTCAAGCTTCGCCCCATCTAATATTTCACGCACCCGATCCAACCATGAGGCTAAACCGATTTGCGTTTCGGCGGCATGCTCTACAGTCGTTTCCTCGGACAACTCTGTTAGTTGTTCAGGTAACTGTTCACGTACTGTGACCATACCATTCTCCTCAATATGTAACTCATGTTTTTAATCGTTTATCTCTTGAATTTTTTCAAATAGTGCAATGGATTCAACATGTTCTGTGTGCGTAAACATGTCCATCACAGCTGTTTTTTTTAACTGGTAACCATGTTGGACCAAAACACCCGCATCCCTTGCCAGTGTAGCTGGATTACATGATACATAAACGATTCTTTTTGCTCCAAAATTTGATACATACTGCATAATTTCATATGCACCAGCACGAGGAGGATCAATCAATAATGCATCAAATCCTTGATTTGCCCAAGAATGATGCGAAAAATCTTTTGTTAAATCTTGTGAAAAGAAGGTTGCCTGCACCAAACTATTGCTTTTTGCATTAGCTGTTGCGCGCTGAACCATATCTTCACTCCCTTCCACACCAACAACCTGACCACTCTCTCCAACACATCGTGCTAACGGGAGCGAAAAGTTGCCTAAACCACTAAATAGATCAAGTACTTTTTCACCTGGTTGCAATTGAAGCAATTCACATGCCAATTGAACCATTTGTTCATTTACTGTGGCATTGACCTGAGTAAAATCCAATGGCGAAAAAGCAAAATTTACATCAAACCGCTCTAAGGCATAGTGTAAACGTAAAGCACCTTTTTCATCATCAATACGACGAATACTTTCAGGTCCCTTAGGCTGTAAATACAACTGCCACCCTTTGTCTAACGCAAATTGCTTTAATTGGTTGACATCAGAATTGTTTAATTTTTCTACATGACGAACCAATAAAGAAATTTCTTGATCACCTTTTGCTAATTCTACATGACCTATATGCGCTTTGCCTTTTAGACTTTGGAGTAAAATACGCAGCTCAGGCAAGCTATCTGATAGTTTTTTATCCAAAACACTACAAGTGTAGATAGAAGTTAGTCGATTACTATGATGTTCACGAAACCCCATAATTAAGCGATCTGGCTTCGGCAAATAACGCACACCTATTCGAGCACGACGACGATAATCGCTTTGTAAAGATCGAATCGGCTCTAGCCACTGTTCAGGTTGGATGCCTGCAAAATGTTGTAAATGTGATTGGAGCACACTTTGCTTTAAGCGGATTTGTTCATCAGGATCGATATGCTGCATGCTACAGCCACCGCAAATTCCATAATGAGGGCAAATTGCATCTATGCGATGAGTTGACGGCTCTCCTAACAACTGCACCATCTCTGCTTCTTCAAGACGCTTCGCTTGATGGGTAATCTGAGCCTTTACAGTTTCTCCGGGCAATGCATAACGAATAAAAACTTTTTTGCCATGCTTATCTGCTGGATGATCAGGATGAGAACCATAATGCGCAATTCCTCGCCCCTCATGAGAAAGTGTTTCAACTTGAAAAATATATTCAGGTTGTTGAGGCTTGCGAGATTTGGCTTGTTGTTTCAAAGGATGAACCTAAAAATCTGAAGAATTAAAATAGTGTGAAGTAAATTCACTATGTTTTGAGGTACGTTCCCATACTTCAAGAAAATCTGCTTGCTGAGGAATATTTCTCAAATAATCAATACTAGAATTTACCCAATCATTATGCTCATCTACTGTTAATTGTCCTTTTAATAACAACCAACGTACATAGACAAACCATGTATTGAGTACATCCCCTTCGCAATAGCTGGTCAATTTCAACCACTGCTGATTACGAACATATTCTGGTACATGATAACCCGATTCACCGCGTTTGCCCGGCAAACCTAAAATGCAGGCAATATCATCCAGCTTTTGAAAATTACGCCCATTAAACATTGCCATCACGTCCATTAAATCAATGTGGCGATGGTGATAACGGTTTTGGTAATTATTAAAACGCTTCTGGCTATCAATCTCACCTTGATCAAACAAGCCCGGTGCAGAAAGCCCATGATACATTGCGCGAAACAGAATAACGGGTAAATCAAATTGTGAGCCGTTCCAACTCACTAAAGTGGGATGACGCTTATCAAAAATTGACAAGAATTTTTGCAAAATCTCAGCTTCAGAATATTGTTCACGACTAAAAGAGAATAATCTAAAACCTGACTCATCAATCCATAGACCAGAAATACAAACAATTTCATGCAAAGGTAAGCGCTGAAAATCCATGCCTGATTCTTGACGGCGCAGTTTAGTCAATGCTTGCTCTACATCAGCCTCTGGTAAATCAAGATGATATAAATGCGCTCCCGCTTTTAAATCAGTTAAAGTTTCAATATCAAAAACTAAGGTTGGGAAACGCATTATTTCTCTCAATTATGAGTTGTCGTCCTGCACTGAAAACAATCCTGTAGACAAGTAGCGGTCGCCACGGTCACAGATAATGCAAACAATAACAGCATCTGGATTTTCTTCTGCAATCTTGATAGATGCCCATACCGCACCGCCTGAAGATGTCCCCGCACTAATGCCTTCCATCCGCGCTAATTTACGCATGGTTTTTTCAGCATCAATTTGTGGAATATCAATAGTACGATCCACACGGCTACTATCAAAAATAGTAGGTAAATATTCTTTTGGCCAACGGCGAATACCAGCAATACTTGATCCATCTGCTGGTTGCAAACCAACAATTTGAATATCTGGGTTTTGTTCTTTTAAATATTTAGAAACACCCATGATGGTACCAGTCGTACCCATTGAGCTTACAAAATGGGTGATTTTCCCACCTGTTTGTTTCCAAATTTCAGGACCTGTTGTTAAGTAATGGGCTTCAACATTATCAGGATTACCAAACTGATTTAAAACGTGCCCTTTGCCTTCTTTTTCCATTTGCAAAGCTAAATCACGTGCACCTTCCATACCTTGCTGCGGTGTTACTTCAATCAGCTCTGCGCCATAAGCCAGCATCGCACCTTTACGTTCCTGACTCATGTTGTTCGGCATAATAAGTTTCATTTTATAGCCACGCATTGCAGCAACCATTGCCAAAGCAATACCTGTGTTCCCACTGGTTGCCTCAATCAAGGTGTCGCCTGGCTTAATTTGACCACGTTTTTCTGCCTGCATAATCATGTTATATGCAGGACGGTCTTTTACAGAACCTGCCGGATTATTGCCTTCTAATTTTGCTAAAACCATCGCTTGCGTATGAGAAGCTAATCGCTGCAAACGAACTAGAGGTGTCTTACCTACATAGTGATCTAACAAAAATTCGTCGGCTAAAAAGTCAGGTTGTGTATTACTCATGATCAATACCTATATCGAGGTGCGCCTATTGTATGAAAAAATGCTCGGTACTGCACCCATTTCAATATGCTTTTTCATGAAAGCGATTAAAGCTCGGTCATTTATAAAATGCCGTCTGTTTTAAAATAAAGCGTGATAAGATGCCGTACAGAGAGATAAATCTGATGTAGCCATGTCTAATTTCAATAAAACCATATCGAAACGCTTACGTCTGAATCATGCATATGGGCAATTGATTGCTCTAATTTTTGTGCCGATTATGATTTTAACAGGAGTCGGTGCTTTTCTGGTTTTAACTGAAACATCACATTCGGTAAAACAACAACAGCTACATCACGCCTCAGCAATTTTAGCTCGCTACAATCAAATTGCGAAAGATCTATATACGCTAGTCGAACTAGAGCCCGATGAATACGATCATGCCCAGCACATCATGCAAAGCATGTTTAGCGAAAAAAATCTTAAACGCGCGGTATTAATTGATAACAATGGACAGACTTATTTAAGTATTGGTTATCGTGATAATCGTTATTGGCCGAGCTTTCCTAGTAGTAATAATTTTTTTGGTCCCATCTCTTATAACCACAACAATATTTATGGACTGCAAATTAGCAATAAAGCTGGAAAAGCGCCTGTCTGGTTAGTGATTGAAATGGATAACCAGCCTCTAGAGTTGGCACGTTATCGTATTATGATTGCTCTCGTCATTACTGGATTAATGACCCTACTATTACTTTTACTTTGCTTAAATTTTTATTCTCGTCGCTGGATTGCGCCGATGTATGAAATTCGCATGCAGTTACAACGTCTAAATGCAGATACTCTAGATCAGCACCTCGTCATTAACAGTACTGGAGAGCTACGCTTACTACAACGCGATATTGCAAATGTTGTTAAGCGATTGCACTTTAGCTTTCTAGAATTAAAAGAACACACTGAACAAACAGAAGAAGACTTACGCAGAACACTAGATACCCTAGAAGTCCAAAACATTACCTATCGTCAAGCACGTGACCAAGCGATTTCATCAAACCAAGCAAAGTCAGTTTTCCTTGCCAATATTAGTCATGAGCTTCGAACACCTCTCAACAGTATTGATGGCTTTATTCATTTATTGCTTCGTCAACAAAATTTAAATAACGAACAAAATCTTTATTTACAAACCATTCGCAAGTCATCTGCCCATCTATTGGCATTAATTAACGATGTATTAGATTTCTCGAAAATTGATGCGGGTAAGCTAGAACTAGAAACAGCACCTTTTGATTTAGAAGAAGCCATTTTTGATGTCATGGATATGCTATCTCCACTGGCCGCTCAAAAACATATCGCCATGGCTTTTTACTATGCGGACAACATTCCACAGCAAGTGATTGGTGATGCTTTACGCTTCAAGCAAATCCTGACCAACTTGATTTCTAATGCAATCAAGTTCACTCCAGATGGTGAAATTATTGTTCGTGTTCGTATGGAACATGATGATATTGGGCAATGTCTGCTTCATTTCAGTGTTCAAGATAGTGGTATTGGTTTAAGTGGCACAGACCGTAAAAAACTATTTGAATCATTCTCGCAAGGCGATGCTTCAGTTACACGTCAATTTGGTGGTACAGGTTTAGGTTTAGCTATTTCTAAACAACTTGTTCATCTCATGCATGGTCAAATTGGCTTTGAAGATAACCAAGAACGTGCTCCAACTGAAAAAGGTTCAACCTTCTGGTTTACCGCACAATTTGTGGTAGATGAAGATTACGAAATCGAACATCCTCACTTTGAGCATTTACAAGTGGTGTCGTATCTTGCGCACCCTGCTACAGCAAGTGTTTTACGTTACTACCTTGAAAACTACCATGTTCCTCATATCGAAACACAATCGATTCTGGACTTGTTTAGCCGTTTAAAACATCTTGATCAGAAAGATAATACATGGCTTATCGTTGATCATAGCGGTGATACAGAAGCGCTATTAAAAGAAATCCGTAGCCGTTATCAAGGTAATTTAGCAGTCTATGGCTATCAAATGACGCTTGAGCCAAACATGCTCAGTGAATACCGTGCTCGCCCTCTCTATCAACCATTAAGTCGAAGCGGACTCATTCAGTTATTAAATGATCAACCTATTTTTGAAGAAGAACAGCAAGATTTTAATGGTCAGGGTTTACACATTCTGGCAGTAGATGACCATTTACCAAACTTAATTGTTTTAGAAGCTTTGTTGGGTGAATTAAACGTTAAAACAACTAAAGCACTCAGTGGCCAAGAAGCACTTAACCTAATCCAAGAGCGAATTGATCAGAAACTTAAACCTTTTGATTTAGTGTTTATGGATATTCAAATGCCGGTTATGTCGGGCATTGATACCACTCGTGCTATTCGTTCTTTAGAGTCAACGCTCGATGGAGAAATGCAGCTTCCAATCATTGCACTAACCGCCCATGCGCTTGCCGATGAAAAACAAAAACTCCTTAAAGTAGGCATGAATGACTATGTCACTAAGCCAATTCAAATGGAGCAAATCATCCAGATCTTAACGCAATGGACTAAAAACAACTTTACAGCAAAAGCCTTAGATAAAGACCATCATGTCGTTGCAGAAGCTTTAGATCCACAAATTTTAAATTGGCAACAAAGTTTGCAGCTTGCGGCAAATAAAGAAGACTTAGCACAAGATCTACTTAAAATGTTAGTTGATAGTTTTCCAACTGAACTAGACGAAATGCAGCAGCTCATTGAGCTTGAAGACTTCCCTCAACTTGAGCATGTTTTACATCGCCTCTATGGTGCTACTCGCTATGTAGGTGCCCCAAAACTACAACAAGTAACGGGGGACTTTGAGCAATTTATTTCAACACTACGTAAAGAACGCCGTATAGCAGATGAAGGCTTCATTGAAGAAGTTATGCAACGCTTTGATGAATTAGGCCTTGTGGTTAAAGAAGTAGAAAGTGCCGCTCTCCAGATCTTGGTAATCCCCGACTAACATATCTATCAAATAGGTATGACTGGGCTGTCATGTTTCCATGATTACAGCCATGTTATGCTCCGTTCATCTATAAAAAAAGAAGCGGGAATCTCATGGCACTCTTACGTATTGAAAAAAATAATGGCATTGCAACGGTATATTTAAACCGTCCAGACAAACGCAATGCGATGAGCTTTGCCTTATTAAAAGAGTTAGTTTCAACTGCAAAAGCAATTAAAAAGGATAGAGATATTCGCTGTGTTATTTTGACAGGCGAAGGAAATGTGTTTAGTGCTGGCATTGACTTATCTGACCTCAACAATCCCAAAAACTCTGCTTTTGCCATTTGGGAACTTGTAAAACCAGGACAAAGTCTTTTTCAAAAAGCATTTCTGACTTGGCAGAATTTACCCGTACCTGTTATTGCTGCATTAGAAGGATATTGTTTCGGCGCGGGTATGCAACTTGCCTTGGCTTCCGATATCCGAATTTCTCATCCGGAAACAAAAATGTCGATTATGGAAAGTCGTTGGGGTTTAGTCCCTGATATGGGACTTACGCGCTCATTAAAAGGTTTAATTAGCGTTGACCTAGCAAAAGAACTCACCTTAACTGCCCGTGTTTTTGATGGGAATTATGCAAAAGAAATCGGTCTTGTGACTCACTTAAGTGACTCGCCACTAGAAAGAGCAAATGAGATTGCAGCTGAAATGTTGCAGCGTTCACCTGATGCTCTCACAGCGGCAAAACGTGTACTTGATGCAATGGAGCATCAACCAGAAAAATCATTGCGTCTCGAAAAAATCTGGCAACTTAAATTATTACTTGGTAAAAATAGCAAACTTGCTCGTAAAAAAGACAAACATCCGGAAGTTAATTTTTTACCACGCCAATATAAATAAGAGCTTAAATTATGAATTTTGATCGCAACACCCCTATTGCTTTTTTAGGTATGGGGCTTATGGGAAGTCGGATGGCAACCCGCCTTATTCAAGCCGGCTTTCAAGTTGCGGTTTGGAATCGAACCTTCTCTGCATGTGAAGGACTGATTGATATCGGTGCACAAGCTTTAGAACTTTCAAATATTGGTGAGTATCCCGTTATTTTAACCTGTCTAGCAGATGACAAAGCTGTAGAGGCCGTATTTGAACAAATTCACCCTCACTTAAAAGCTGAGCAGGTTATTGTTGATTTCTCGAGCTTATCTGTTGCTGCAACAAAAATACTTGCCCAAGTAGCTGCCACACATCAAATAACATGGATTGATTCACCCGTATCCGGTGGAACAGTGGGTGCAGAACAAGGCACCCTTGTCATTTTTGCAGGTGGTGATGCTCAAACCATTACCCACCTAACTCCTATTTATAATGTTCTATCCCAGCGCGTGACCAGAATGGGAGATACAGGAACTGGCCAAGCCACCAAAATTTGTAATCAACTTATTGTTGCAGCCAACAGCGCCCTGATTGCAGAGGCTGTCGCGCTTGCAGACCGAGCTGGTGTAGATACAACATTGCTTGCTCCTGCTTTAGCGGGTGGATTTGCTGACTCTAAACCCTTTCAAATTCTTACCCCGCGTATGGCAACACATACATTTGAGCCAATTCAGTGGAAAGTTCAAACATTATCTAAGGATCTTAACAACGCAGTAACATTGGCTCACAATGTTAATTTAGACATCCCAGTTGCACAAAAAGCTCTATTACAGCTACAAACTCACCAAAAAAATGGCTTTGCTGAGAAAGATTTAGCTACTATGATTCAATTAATAGAGCAAAAATAAACGGAGTTTGAGTATGGGTCGTCTTGCAGTCAATTTATCCATGATTTTTACCGAAGTTCCTTTAATCGAACGCTTTGCTCTGGCGTATGCACAGGGCTTTGAATATGTAGAAATTCAATTTCCTTATGAATTGGCGATTTCAGATATTCAAACTCAACTCGAACACTACAATCTTAGCCTTTGCCTAATTAATGTACCTGCGGGTGATCTTATGCAAGGCGGAAATGGTTTAGCAGGCGTACCCGGCCAAGAAATAGCTTTCCGTGAAGCGTTAGAGTTAGCCATTAGCTATGCTACCGCTTTAAAAGTTCCACGTATCAATATATTAGCAGGTAAACAGCCTCTAGATGCCGACTTACTTCCTTGCTTGAAAACATTAGCAGCTAATTTGAAACTTGCCTGTAATGTGCTCAGTGAATACGACATAGAACCCGTTTTTGAAATGATTAACGGTACAGATATACCCCGCTTTTTAGTACAAAATATTGCGCAAGCACAAGAAATGCTAGAAGCGGTCAACGACCCTACTCTAAAAATGCAATATGACTGCTATCACATGGCGATGATGGGCGAAGATATACTTGAGGGTTTACAAGAGAATATTAACTCAATTGGACACATTCAATTTGCGGATTGTCCGGGCCGTCATGAGCCAGATACAGCTCAAATTCCCTATGAACAAATTTTTTCTTGGCTCAAGCAAAGTTCTTATCAAAACTATATTGCAGCAGAATACAAACCTGAAAATACTTCAAATCAGTCATTTACTTGGAAGAAAAAATATTTTTCCGATGATGTAAATATATAAACTGTTACGAGTTCTGTTTGAAATTTAGTGCGAAAACGACTATATTAGATAGTGAGTAATTGTCAGGAAAATATACCCTATATGAATTTAGAACCATCGCCCAGCGTGTCTAATTCTCACGATTTCGCAATGAATGCCTCAAATAAAGACGTACAAACTTGTCTCGAAGTCGTTCATGACGCTTTAGTTGATGTAAAAGCAAAAGATATTCTCCAGTTAGATGTTAGCTCAATTAGCAATGTCGCTGATGCTATCGTAATTGCGAGCGGCACCTCTACTCGTCATGTGAAAGCACTCGCAGACAACGTTGCAGAAGAAGCTCGAAAAGCCGGTTTCCGCCCGATTGGCGTTGAAGGTGAACGAGATGCAGAATGGATCTTGATTGATCTCGGCTTTGTTGTAGTACATGTGATGCTACCAACAGCTCGTAAATTCTACGATTTAGAAAGCTTATGGCGTACCGCCCCAGAGTCGGTTGCTTAAAATTTTGCTTTTAAAAAAAGCGGCTCTTTTGAGCCGCTTTTTTATTTATCTGTTAACCATATTAACAGCTCTCAAATAACACCCTCAAATACCTCAATACCTACTGCAAACAGTCAGTCATCAGCCATCTTTAAAATTGACATGACAAATTGTCAGATTTACAGCAATATACAAACTCTTGAAGTCCCCACCAATAAATAGCATAACTGGAGTACAGAAAGTGAAGGTATTAATTACAGGCGCCAACACAGGTATTGGTTTCGCCACAGCAGAACAACTCGTTAAACAAGGGCAACATGTTATTTTAGCGTGCCGAAATCCAGAAAAAGCTCAAGATGCACAAAATAAATTACGCGCCCTTAACCAAGGACAAGTTGATTTAGTTTCCCTTGATTTAAACAATCTTGAATTGACTCAAAAAGCTGCTAATGAGATTGCCGACCGCTATGGCAGCCTTGATGTACTCATTAACAATGCAGGGTTATTTGCAAAAACCAAACAACTAACTGTTGATGGTTTCGAGCAGCAATTTGGCGTTAATTATTTAGGCCATTTTTTACTAACTCAAAAACTACTTCCAGTTTTACAACAATCGCCGAAAGCACGTATTGTTCATCTTGCATCAATTGCTCACTGGGTGGGCTCAATTAAACCCAACAAGTTTCGTGCCGAAGGTTTTTACAATCCCCTGTTCTATTATGGACAATCTAAACTTGCAAATTTACTGTTCAGCAACGCCTTAGCAGAACAGCTAGCTGAAAGCTCAATTACCAACAATGCATTACACCCCGGCGGTGTTGCTTCTGATATTTACCGCGAATTACCAAAACCAGTTTATGCTGCCATGAAATTAGGATTAGTTCCCACTTCAGTTCCAGCAAAACTCATTACAGAAATGGCAATTGGAGATGCATGGCAAAACCGCAATGGTGAATATGTCAGTGCGCACATGCCCGACTGGAAATCATCACATGCCAAAAACCAGCAACTGGCACGCGACCTCTATCAACAATCACTAAACCTTGTAGAAAAATTTCTTTAAACAAATAAGCTAAATAAAAAAAGCCACCCGAGGGTGGCTTTTGCAATCCTGATTGAGGTCAGATTAGTGACCGCCACCATTGATTGCTTTTGTCATATCTTCCACAACTTTCTTCGCATCACCAAAGATCATCATCGTTTTTTCATTGTAGAACAAATCATTGTCTAGACCTGCGTAACCTGTAGCCATAGAACGCTTAATCACCATGATTGTACGCGCTTTATGTGCTTCAAGAATCGGCATGCCATAAATTGGTGAAGTTGGATCATCTTTCGCAGCTGGGTTTACTACGTCATTTGCACCAATTACAAGCACCACATCTGTTGCTGGGAAGTCTGAGTTAATCTCATCCATTTCCAAGATATCTTCATATGCTACGTCTGCTTCAGCAAGTAATACGTTCATATGACCAGGCATACGACCAGCAACTGGATGGATTGCAAAACGAACGCGAACACCTTGCTCTTTTAGAATTTCACACAATTCTTTTACAGCATTTTGTGCACGACCTTGCGCCATACCATAACCAGGCACAATCACAACGCTGTCAGCATTTGACATCAAGAAACCAGCATCATCGGCAGAACCAGAACGATGGTTACGTTGAACTTGCTCACCTTTAGCAGCAGTAGCAACCGCTGCACCACCCATTGCACCACCAAACAATACATTGATGATCGAACGGTTCATTGCTTTACACATGATGTACGACAGAATCGCACCAGATGAACCCACGAGAGAACCCGCAACAATCAACATGTTGTTTTCAAGTGTAAAACCAATACCTGCCGCAGCCCAACCCGAGAATGAGTTAAGAAGCGATACTACTACAGGCATATCACCACCACCCACTGGTGCAATCCATACCCAGCCAAATGCAAGCGCAAGTGCTGTCATTGCCCAGAAAGCAGTCATGTTACCAGTCGTGAAGAAGTAGAAACCACAAGCCAACATCGCAATAAAGATAAGCGCTTGAACAGGTTTAACCCATGCACCAGAAATCGTTTTCGCCCATTTTTTTGCAGCCAATTTACCGTACGCGAACACAGATGCAGTAAAGGTAATCGCACCAACAAAACAACCTACGAACAATTCAAATAAGTGAACACTACTCATGTGCACATGTTGCACACCAGCCGCAGTCAAAGCCGCCTCATTTTGAGCAAACAATTCAGTTAATTGGTTATTATGCAAAATTGCAGCAATTGCAATGAGGACAGCAGCCAAACCAACTAAAGAGTGCATGAGCGCAACAGTTTCTGGCATTTGTGTCATTGGCACAGTACGAGCACGTGCAATACCTACGATTGCACCGAGCACCATTGCACCAACAATCATCCAGATGACTGGGTTATTCGCAACAAAGAAGGTCGTTACCACTGCAATCGCCATCGCGATCATACCGTAACGGTTACCTTGAATTGCTGTTTTAGGGCCAGACAAGCCACGAAGCGTCAAGATAAAGAGGATTGCTCCAACAAGGTACAACCAGTTTGCATTTGCTTGAATAAATTCCATGTCAAAGCCCTCTTATTTCTTTTGCTTAGGCTTGAACATTTCCAGCATGCGTGCAGTTACTGCAAAGCCACCGAAAATATTAATGCTTGCCAAAAATACTGCAATCGCACCAAGTACGCTCACCACATTCACACTTTGAAATGCAACGTTAGCATCTACACCCAAAATAGGTAGACCCACAGTTTGCAACATCGCACCCACCACAATAATAGATGACAACGCATTGGTTACAGCCATAAGTGGCGTATGTAAAGCTGGTGTAACACCCCAAACTACATAATAACCTACGAAGATGGCAAGGACGAAAATTGTAATAGTTTCAACCATGAGAAATCTCCTTAACCACGCTTAAGCAGTACTTGACCGCCATGAGTGACCAATAGGGCTTTTTGGATTTCGTCTTCTTGATTAATCGCAAAGTTTTTCTCTTTGTCGAATAAAGTTTCTACGAAATTGAATACGTTACGCGCATATAGTGCGGAAGCTTCTGTCGCTACAGTTGCCGGAATATTTGGAACACCCAAAATTTTCACGCCATTTTCTGTAAACACAGTCTCGCCCACTTTAGAGCCTTCAACGTTACCACCAGTTTCAACAGCCATATCTAAAATGACAGAGCCTGGTTTCATCTTGGCAACAGTTTCAGCCTTAATCAGACGCGGTGCATCACGACCCGGCAACAATGCAGTTGTAATCACGATGTCAGCGTTAGAAACAGCCTTGTCAACAATCGCGGCTTGGTCTTTGATGTATTGCTCACCCGGCATCCATCCATAACCATTTTTAGCGGCATCTGCTGCACGTTGTTGCTCTTCTTCAGACATTGGTACGTCTAACCACTTACCGCCTAAAGATTCAACTTGATCTTTTGCTGTAGGACGTAAATCAGTTGCTTCAACAATTGCACCTAAACGTTTTGCCGTTGCAATTGCCTGAAGACCTGCAACGCCCACACCCATAATCACAACACGAGCAGGTTTTACAGTACCAGCAGCAGTCATAAGCATTGGGAACATGCGCTGATATTCAGCGGCAGCAAGCAAAACTGATTTATAACCAGAAAGGTTTGCCTGAGAAGACAATACGTCCATGTTCTGCGCACGAGAAAGCGTACGAGGAAGCAATTCCAATGCAAAAGCAGAAACTTGCTGATTCGCAAACTGATCTAGCTCGGTATTACGATAAGGATCAAACATTGCTACAACAGCAGTATTTGCTGCAAGTTTTTGAATTTCCCCGCCTTGTGGCGCACGAACTTTCAAAATAATTTGACTACCCGTATAGGCATCATCCGTAATGGTTGCACCGACCTGTTCATAAGCACTGTCAATGTACGCAGCCTTTACACCGGCACCACGTTCAATCACAACGCTATGACCAGCGCTAATCAACTTCTTTACTGTCTCTGGCGTAGCAGCTACACGATTTTCACCGACGACAGTTTCGGTTGGGATTCCGATTTGCATGAGCGTTCCTCAAGCTAATTTCTCATTGTCAAAAACATTGCAACCTGCAATGTTTCCCCCATGTGTATTCTTTGTACAGAATTTGGATTCTAATTGAACTTTTTTAAAATACCACCCAATATTTATTTAATAAATACCCATATTTTGAACTGATGATTCACGATATTTGATTTGAGGTGTAACATAGGAAGCTTTTTCTTTTTTTTGCAGACAACAGTCTCTCTTATACAGTCTTGTATATGAAAATTTCGTTTTCTTCGTTTCAAATCGGGTCTTTTTTTGCTCTTTGCTCTGCTTTTCTATTCAGTACAAAAGCAATCTTCATTAAACAGACTTATGCCCTTTCTCCATTAGTCGACGCTACAGTCCTGATGGCTTTACGCATGTTAAGCGCTTTACCGTTCTTTCTACTTATTTGTTGGCTTAACAGGCATCATAATAAGGGCATAAAAAAGAAGGATTGGCTAATTTTAATTTTTGCCGGTCTATTAGGCTACTACTTTGCAAGTTGGCTCGATTTTATGGGTCTCATGTTTATTAGTGCCTCTCTAGAACGAATTATTCTATTTTTATATCCCACGCTTACTGTCATCGTCTCAAGCTTACTCTACAAACAAAAATTAGATGCAAAAAGTTTATTTGCCATTTTTCTTAGTTATGGTGGAACCGTGCTGGTCATGCTTCAAGAGCACAACAACGCACCAATTCAGGGCAACTTCTGGCTAGGTACAAGTTTAGTATTTGCAGGTGCGGTAGCTTTTGCGGGCTATTTACTACTGACCCCGCCATTAATTAAAAAATTTGGTTCTTGGAATTTCACAGGTTTAGCTTTAACAGTCGCTTGTATCGGTACATTAACGCACTATGTATTAAGCACTCCTCAGCCTATTCAACTTCTATTACAACTTCCATCCAGTGTAATTTGGTACGGCGTCGGACTTGGCTTCTTAGTTACCGTCTTGCCTACCGTTATGCTCATGCAAAGTATTGAAAGACTTGGAGCCTCTCAATCAGCAATGATTGCTTCAATCGGACCTGTTTTAACGATTTTGCTTGCGGTTATATTTTTAAATGAACATTTAAATATGTGGCAATGGGCGGGTTGTCTTCTCAACATTATGGGTGTGATGATGATTACACTTAGAAAGAAAAGACTAAAACATTAAATTTTCTTGACCTCAACTTAAGTTGAGGTTGGATACTCATCTAAATTTGAATGAACGGTTGAGTTCCATGAATAAAGAAACTTTTAAAATCATAAATCCATCAACTTTATATGACCCTACCCCAAATGCTTATAGTCATGTGGCTGTAGTAGAAAATTTTAAAAAGATTATTCATATTGCAGGTCAAGGAGGCGAAAATTCAAAAGGTGAATTAAGCCCAAATTTTGAAGAACAAGTTATCCAAGCCATTAATAACATTCAACATGCTTTACAAGCTGCCAATGCAGAGCTTAGTAACATTGCAGTGTTAAGAGTTTTAGTTGTTAACCATTCGGATGAAAAACACCAAATTTTAATTAAAGTTATGCAAAATTTATGGAAAAATCATCCTTTTCCAGCCTGTACACTCATTCCTGTACCACGCCTTGCATTAGAGCATATGCTCATTGAAGTCGAAGCAACCGCATACACCTAATAAAATCGAGAGAACATCATGTCTACCCCTGAAGATATCAGTCAGAATAAACCATTGCTTTGGTTGATGGCAGCAGCATGTGGTTTGTGTGCAGGTGTGAACTATTATTGTCAGCCCCTTATTCATTCGATTCAACAAGACTTTGCTGTTACTCAAGCACAAGCCGCATTGACCGTTACATTTGCTCAGGTGTCTTATGCCCTCGGACTGCTCTTTATTGTTCCGATGGGTGATATCGTCAATAAAGCCAAGGCTATTCCATTTTTAATGGTGCTTTGTGCAATTGGCCTATTTACTTCTGCTTTTGCTGTGAACTTGCCTATGCTATGGATTGGTACAATTTTAGCGGGCTTGTTTTCGGTTGCTGCTCAAGTGCTTATTCCACTTGCCACAATGACTGTAAAACCTGAAAAAACTGGCGAGATCATTGGTTTTTTAATGAGTGGTTTATTGGTTGGGATTTTACTCTCTACCAGTCTAGCGGGTTTATTCTCTAACTTATTCCACTGGAAAGTCGTCTATGTGGTAAGTGGCATATTAATGTTACTACTGGCATACACCTTAAAAAGTCGCTTGCCTTATGTCTTGCGTATGAAAATGAACTATGGACAGATCTTTGGTTCTATGGCTCAGCTTCTAAAAGAGGAAAAGCGTTTATTAATAAGAGCCCTTACAGGTGGCTTTGCATTTGCATCAGTCAGTATTCTGTATTCCACCATCGCATTACTCCTTACCTCAGCACATCATTTACCTGATCTCTTTATTGGACTAGTACCTTTAGTCGGTATCTTTGGTGCCTTATCAACACGTTACATTGGTAAATATGCCGATCAGGGACGTACCACTCTCCTCACATGGATGGGCTGTGGTTTATTCCTGTTAAGCTGGCTCTGCTTTTATTATGGACAAACTTTGCTTGCGAGTTATATTGCTGGATTTGCTTTAATTCAGTTAGCACTAGCACTCGTACACACGAGCAACCAAAGCATTATTTTCCGTTTACGACCAGATGCTAAATCTCGTATTAATGCCATCTATATGACCACTTACTTTATTGGAGGCGCAGGAGGTTCAGCATTAGGAATTTTTGCGTGGAACCGTGGTGGATGGACCATGACTTGCCTTGCTGGTATTGGGTTAGTTGTTCTTTGTATTTTATTTAGTATGTTCGATACGATCTTACAAAAAAAGAAAATGGCTTCCCAATAAGGTAACTTGTTATAAATCATCTTCCTATATTTAACATAAGGGTGGCTATAAATTACTCGGTCAAATGCCCCTGTCGATTCAAGCATAAACCTCGTATAATGCTGCCCTTTCATTAATTTAGCGACTTTTGGGCTATTGGTTATGCAATCACTTCAATCGTTACAACCTCGTATTTCTGTCGCCCCCATGATGGACTGGACTACAAAGGATTATCGATTCTTTGCACGCTTGTTTAACCCAAATGTTGTGCTCTACACAGAAATGGTGACTACAGGTGCGATTCTTTTTGGCGATGCAAAACGTCATTTGGACTACAGCGCACAAGAACACCCTATCGTATTACAACTTGGCGGTTCAAATCCCCAAGAGCTTGCAACCTGCACAAAAATGGCCGAAGACTGGGGTTACGATGAAGTCAACCTCAATGTAGGCTGCCCAAGTGATCGTGTACAGAACAATAAAATCGGTGCTTGCTTAATGGCAGAACCAGATTTGGTTGCAGAATGCATTCACACTATGCAAAAAGCAGTAAACATTCCAGTAACGGTGAAACACCGTATCGGGATTGATGACATGCACTCTTACGAAGAGATGCTGCATTTCGTAGATACTGTGGCTGCAACAGGTTGCACTCATTTTGTAGTGCATGCCCGTATTGCTCTATTGAAAGGCCTATCACCGAAAGAGAATCGTGAAGTTCCACCTTTACGCTATGAAGATGTCTATCGTTTAAAACAAGAGCGCCCACATCTCACCATTGAAATTAACGGCGGCATTAAAACGTTTGCTGAAACTAAAACACATTTACAGCATGTTGATGGTGTCATGATTGGCCGTGAAGCCTATCATAATCCGTACTTACTCGCGGAAATGGGTCAGCTTTGGAATTTGGAAGCTCCAGATCGATTCGAGATTATGGAACAAATGCTACCTTATATTGAACAGCGTATGGCTGAAGGTGCTCCACTCTCCATCATTACACGTCATATTTTGGGTTTATTCCAGAATTTACCTGGTGCGCGTAAATGGCGTCAGGCGCTAAGTGGCGGAAATGCAAAAACTTTAGGTGATGTTGAACAGGCTATTAGCAACATGCAAGCAGCTTTAATTCGTACTGAGGAATATTTAAAAGAACATCAGGCTTAAGCATGTGATGGCTTCTTAAATTGTAAGAAAATGTGGCATTTTAAATCAGAGACTTAGATTTTGAGTATATTCGCAAATGTTGAAGCAAAATATTCAAATTTAAGCTCTGGTTAATTATTTTTTTATAATGATATCAATAATTTAAATTTCACTATTTTTAATCACTCTTTTGATAAGCATCTTTTCACTCCGAAGCAGGCATCTCTGGAAAAAAGATACGTTATTACATAACATAAACAAAACTTTTAAGGTACGCCTATTAGTATCTCTGAACGCCACAGGTAGGTGGTGATTTTTTAAATATGGATATAGATAGTACGGTAGAGATTTCACGATGATTATTTATGACGGACAAGTAGCTGATAATTATATGTATCAGGATTCAAATCAGGCAGCTATTGTTGTATCCCACAGCACCCCAAGCCTTCCTTATCCTTTCACCATGAAACCCAACAGTCATCAGACAGAAACCTCCAGTACTCCCGCTATAGATGTTGATAGATTCGTAGCTAAATTAGAAAGTGTTACCTCTAGACGTAGTAAAGCGCGTTGCGCACGAAGTATCCGCCTTGCACTAGAATCTGCTGGTGCCAATGTCGAAAACCACCCAATCGCAGCTTCAGACTGGGGTGACACTCTCAAAAAGATTGGCTATAAGGAAATTAATCCAGCCTTTGATGAACCACAAGAAGGCGACATCTATATCATTCACAGAACCCGTAACCATGTTTATGGACATATTGCTGGATATACAGGAAGTGAATGGGTCTCTGATTTCAAACAAAATAGCTATGATGTCTATAAAGATGATAGCGTTACTTACACCTACTATAGATTAGCCGCTTAATCAATTTTCTAAGATTGAAATGCTTGATGAATGAGTTCGGCACAACGCTGAATAATTTCATCGTTCTCTTTTCTATAGACTAAAACGACCTCTGAAAAGAATAGATGATCTGTCAAAGGTAACAACTTTACATTGGCAGGCAAAATTTGCTGAAACTCTTCAGGCACAATACTTACCCCTAAATTTGCAGCCACAAGCTGTAATTGTGAAATCTTACGTGACTGAATCGCAGCTTTCTGAGGCGTAAACCCAGCAGCCAAGCATAGGTTTGAAACAAAATAGCTTAAACCACCTCGTTTAGAATGTGGGGTAGAAACGAAATACTCATCCTTTAAGTCTCTAACTTGAATCTCTTGTTGATTTGCAAACTTAGCGTGATCAACATGTACAGCCACCATTAAAGGTTCTTCATATAGCTTAAGAATATTCAGATCATCTAAAGTGTGACGAACAGGTGGTCTAATCAAACCAATATCAATTTCACCATTCATCAAAGCTAAAATCTGTTGTTCGGATGACAAGGTATTCAGTTCAAAACTAAGCTGCTGCGTTAAGCTCATTTCTTTTAATATTTGAACCTTTTTATGGTCCATAACAATACTGCTTGAATGAGCAATTTTAATCTGGCGGTTTTTCCCTTCTGCAATATTTTTAGAAAGTCCAATAATTTCATTTAAGTAGTGCAGATTATCTTTTATTTTCTTATAGAAGACCTCTCCTGCTGCCGTGAGTTTTACTTTTTTGTCAGTACGGTCAAATAATTGAAAATCAATCTCTTCTTCTAATAGTTTAATTTGCCGACTTAAAGCAGACTGAGCAATAAAAAGCTTTTCTGAAGCAGCAGTAAAGCTCCCTTCTTCTACAATTTTTATGAAATATTGGAATTGTTTTAATGTGAGCATTTCCATCTCAAAATTAGATCATAAGGTCTATTTTCTATATTAGATTAGATAGATTAGCTTCGCTAGAATTTTATTAAGACCATTCACTTGATTGAATTCTTCATGAAGTATTTAAAAGGTTTCACCATCTTCACTATCGTTGTTCTAATTTTATGGTGTTTTAAATTTTATGATCAGCAACTTCCAACACAAGAGAAACAAGACACAATAGAGTTATATGATTAAATAGTTTTTCTCAAAAACAAAAGGTATGCCCTCCAACATAAGAGCATGCCTTTTTTATATTTAAATTAAGCTTTCTTTAAATCGAGTTTCTTCAAAACTTCAGCTACTGCAATCATGGCAAAACTTGAAGTCACAACTACGGCTGAACCATAGCCACCACAACGCAAACCAGCCGAAGGACAAACATCGGCATTTGAGAATGGGTTATCGATTGAATAAACACAAGTAATGCCAAATTTCTCTTTTGGTTTTTTACAAATACCACGAGCACGAAGTTGACTACGTAGCTTCGCTAACATTGGGTCTTGTTCTGTTTTTGATAAATCAGCCACGCGGATTTTAAGCGGATCAAGCTTACCACCTGCTCCACCTGACACAATCAACGGAATCTTATTAAAACGACAATGAAGCATCAAAGCCAATTTCGCTTTAACGTCATCAATACAGTCCAAAATAATATCGGGTACAGGATTTAACAGCGCTGTGACATTCTCAGGTGTTAAGAAGTCATCAATAATATTGACTTTAATACGTGGGTTAATTTGGCGACAACGCTCCGCCATAATCTCAACTTTTTCACAGCCTAGAGTTGATGTCATTGCAGGTAACTGACGGTTTACATTTGATGCTGCAACTACATCCATATCTACCAGTGTAATCTCGCCAATACCCGTACGTGCCAAAGCTTCAGCCGCCCAACTGCCAACACCACCAATACCAATCACCATCACATGACTTTTTTCATAGTGTTGGAACGATGAATCACCATAAACTTTCGCTACACCTGCAAAACGGCGGTCATATTCATCTTGTTGAAGATCGGTCATTGCTACTCTTGGGGGATATAAAACACGGTGGCTATTTTACTGCTTTTCAAAACCAAATTGCTACTTTGTACTAGATAGCTACTTTGTACTAGATAGCTATCTGATTGGTGCCAAAGCCATTCACAGCCTGAGTGAGGGTCAAGCAAACACTGTTTGCTCCGAACGCAAGACAAACAAAGTGCGTAGCTCCACTCAAGCACAGCTTTCGCTTTACGACACGGCAAAGATTATTAATCTTTGCTATTCGCGTCTCAGGTTTTGCCTACTTTTGCCGAAACAAAAGTAGGGTTATGAGCTACTACCATAAGAATTTTTTACAATAAGACTCTGCTGTGATAATTCTTCCAATACCAACCAATACAAATATTGATGGGTATTAATCTCAAAATAACATTAACCAGCAATCAAATTCCGCAGTACATAATGCAAAATACCACCCGCCTTAAAGTACTCAACCTCATTTAACGTATCAATTCGACATAACACATTAAAGTGGCTGGCGACTCCATTTGGCCCTTTTACATCAACCTCAAGAATTTGATGAGGCTGAACGCCATCAGACAAACCACGGATTGATATCACTTCATGACCCGTTAAGTTAAGAGATTGACGAGTTTGCCCATCAACAAACTGTAATGGCAACACTCCCATACCGACTAGGTTTGAACGATGAATACGCTCAAAACTCTCGGCAATCACTGCTTTCACGCCTAATAAGTTTGTTCCTTTTGCAGCCCAGTCACGTGAAGAACCTGTTCCATATTCTTTACCAGCAATAATCACAAGTGGTGTGTTTTCTTGTTGATAAAGCATCGCTGCATCATAAATAGCAAGCTTTTCACCACTTGGCACATGAATAGTATTACCGCCCTCTTCGCCACCAAGCATCTCGTTTTTAATACGAATGTTGGCAAAGGTACCTCGCATCATGACTTCGTGATTACCACGTCGAGAACCATAAGAGTTAAAGTCTTTTGGCTCAACACCTTGCTCTTGTAAATATCGACCTGCTGGACTGTCTTTTTTGATATTCCCTGCTGGTGAAATATGATCAGTCGTTACCGAGTCGCCCAACACTGCCAAAATACGTGCTTGTTCAATATTTTTAATTGGTTTTGGTGGCTCTCCAATTCCTTCAAAGAATGGTGGATGACGAATATAAGTCGAGTCATCCGCCCACTCGTAAGTTTTAGTTTTTGGAATTTGAATCGCTTGCCAACTTTCATCACCATCAAACACAGCAGCATATTCTTTATGAAACATGTCCGTATTTACTTTCTGTAAGGCAGTATCAATTTCTGCCTGACTTGGCCAAATATCTTTTAAGTAAACAGGTTGCCCATCTTTGCCCTCACCAAGAGGCTGTGTGGTCAAGTCGGTACGAATATTCCCAACTAAACCATAAGCCACTACAAGAGGTGGTGAAGCAAGCCAGTTTGTTTTAACTAATGGATGCACACGTCCTTCAAAGTTACGGTTACCAGAAAGTACAGATGCAACATTTAAATCATGGCATTGAATTGCTTCTTCAACTGGTTCAGGTAGTGGGCCTGAGTTACCAATACAGGTTGTACAACCATATCCCACTAAATTATAGCCTAACTCATCTAAATACGGCGTAAGCCCAGCAGCCAGTAGATAATCCGTCACCACCTTCGAACCCGGTGCAAGAGAGCTTTTCACCCACGGTTTTCGTTGTAAGCCTTTTTCAATGGCTTTTTTGGCAAGCAGACCCGCCGCTAACATCACGCTTGGGTTAGAGGTATTGGTACAAGAGGTAATGGCTGAAATTACGACATCACCATGATTTAACGGGTATTCCTGCCCTTCAATCACACAAGATGGACTTTCATGTTGAATATTTGCTTTTTTTGCCTCTACAGCAGTACCACCACCTTCATTTTCTAGACGTTCTTTTGCTTCTTTTGCTGGTTTTAGTGTTAACTCCATAAGCGCATTAAAGGTTTTAGGCACTTCTGATAACAGCACTCGATCTTGCGGGCGTTTTGGTCCAGCCAAACTTGCTTGCACCGTGGTCATGTCTAAACTTAAAGTATCTGTAAAAACAGGTTCATCACCAGCATTTCGCCATAAACCTTGAGCTTTACTATAGGCTTCAACAAGCTCAATACGGTCTTCATGACGCCCTGTCAGTTTCAGATATCCTATAGTCACTTCATCTATTGGAAAGAAACCACAGGTTGCACCATATTCTGGTGCCATATTGGCAATGGTTGCACGGTCAGCAAGAGGCAAATCTGTCAGACCATCTCCATAGAATTCTACAAATTTACCCACCACACCCTTTTGACGAAGCATTTGAGTAATGGTGAGTACCAAGTCTGTTGCTGTAATACCTTCTGGTAATTTTCCTGTAAGTTTAAAACCGATGACTTCAGGAATAAGCATAGAGATGGGTTGGCCCAACATTGCTGCTTCAGCCTCAATACCGCCAACGCCCCAACCTAAAACACCCAAGCCATTAATCATGGTCGTATGTGAATCTGTTCCCACTAAAGTGTCAGGAAATGCAAAAGTTTTGCCTTCATCTTCTCCCAGCCACACTGCTTGGGCCAAATATTCTAAATTGACCTGATGACAAATCCCCGTACCCGGCGGCACTACACTAAAATTATTAAATGCAGACTGTCCCCAACGTAGAAATTGATATCGTTCGCCATTACGCTGCATTTCAATATGTACGTTTTCTTCAAAAGCCTGATCATCGGCAAAATAGTCAACCATCACCGAGTGGTCAATCACCAAATCGACTGGAGATAAGGGGTTAATCTTCTCTGGGTCTCCACCAGCTTGAGCCATGGCTGCTCGCATTGCTGCCAAATCAACCACTGCTGGCACACCCGTAAAATCTTGCATTAAAACCCGCGCAGGTCGATATTGAATTTCCTGATCTGAGCTACGGGTTTTTAGCCATTCTGCTAAAGCATAGATGTGTTCAGTTTTAACACTAAGTTGGTCTTCAAACCGTAATAAGTTTTCCAATAATACTTTTAAAGATTTCGGTAGTTTGGCAATATCCCCTAGCGTTTTCTCTGCTTGGGCTAAGCTAAAAATCTGATAATTGCTGGAACCTACTGTTAGCGTCTGTAAAGCATTAAAACTATTGATATTGCTATACTTAGCCATTGGGTTATCCTCCCATGTCTGGCAATGTTATTTTTCACGTTTTTACATGTTGTTTTCTTACTTTAAGCTTCTTTTCTAATCGCTGTGTTTTGTTTTAGTTAATATTTCTAATCTTTGATTTTTATTACGATAATTTCAACGCCGAGAGCGAGTTTTCCCAAAGCTGTACGGCCAAATCCGACTCTGATATGTTTAAGTTTTCTGCCAAACTTTGCAAAACATAAGGCAAATTAACTGGGGTATTACGGGTACGCTCTTCAGTTGAGGTTTGGCAACAAAGTGGGGTCATATCGGGACAATCCGTTTCAATCACCAAGTGCTCTGCACCTATAGCCTGCACAACCGTATGAAGTTTTTTTGCATTCGGATTAGTAATTTGCCCAGTCACACCAATTTTAAACCCAAGTTTAATTAAGCCTTTCGCTTCTTCTATGCCACCACTAAAAGCATGGGCAATTCCACCCAGTTTAAATTTCTGAGCTTTTAATATTGCGAGTACATCGCCATGTGCTTTTCTAATATGGAGAAGCACTGGTTTTTGATATTGGGTTGCCAGCTCTAACTGATCAGCAAAATATTGTTTTTGCTTCGCATAGATATCAGGGTGCTTATGCTCTTTTAAGAAAGTATCTAAACCAATTTCACCTACTGCCACACATTCTTCTTTCTGCAAAATTTGCTCAAGATGAGAAAGATGTTCTGGTTGATGTTGCTCAATATAAAACGGATGTAAGCCGGGTGCTAAATATGAAGTCGGTACATTTTCCCAGTTATTTAACTGATGATGGGTTTGCACCAATTCGTCAAAGCGTGACTGCACAAAACCAATTAAGACTAATGCATCTACGCCCACTTTTTTGGCATTAAGCGCTAACTGCTGCCGATCTTCATCAAAATCGGCAACATCAAAATGCGTATGTGTATCAAACAGACGCATTAGCTTCCACTTTTTGCAACAGGTGTTGAAGCTGGTTGCGACTTAGGCTGAGGCAAATATTCTTTTTTTAAGACTTCCTGTAATTGGTCATATGGAATGACTAATCGAGGTAATCCCACCACATATGGTCCAATTTCATATTCACCATATTGAAGAATTAAACCTTGTTCACCCAATAAGAAGTTATCAGATAATTTAAATGGCCAAGCTTGTTCATAATCACCGACATTATCAGCCAGTTTAGAGTCTGTAACCCAAGTCTTAAAAGCTTCATGCGCCAACTTCTCTAATGCTGCCTTTTGCTGTGGACGCAACAAGTCTTCAAGCTTGATCTGCTTTTGTTCTTTTAAATCAAAATTATAGTAATGCTGTGCAGCAGAACCATGAGCACCACCTAAATAGCTACTGCTATTAAGTACAACAGTGACCACTTTACCTTGAGCCTGCAAAATCTTAGGTTTAACTAAAAGATTAATTTGATGACTACTACTTAAAGCTTTTAACTCATTGTCCAGACCAATAAATGAATTTGCATAACGTTGAACCTGTGCATCAAAGCTATTTTTTTGCTCTGCACCCGCAACTGCTGAAGCTTCTGTTTTTTGATCTGGTTGCTTCACTTTAGTATCGGGTTCAGCAATCTCTAAAATTTGACCTAGAGTCTTTAAAATTTGCTGATCTACAATTTTATCAATAAATGGAAAATTACTCTGTAAACGCTCAACTGTAAATTCGGGACAAGTTTTACCATCACAATCAGGTAAAGCAACTTTACTCGGAATTGTTTCACCCTTCAGAGTCAGCTCTACTGGCTTTTGCTCTTCGACTGCTGGTTTCTGCTGTTCTTGAGAATCCTTAGGATCGGCTTTAGGTTGGCATGCCACCAAAAATATAGCCGAAGCAAGCAAAGTTAATCGCAGTGAAACTTTAGAAGATAACATCATATTTTGCCTTTTATTCTAAGGAGATTACGCAGTGCCTTTTCTAAGAAATTAGCGCATATAAATAGAGGTTGCAAATTCTGCTACCATCTTAAAACATTTGTTCATAAACCTCGGGTTGTAATATTTTTTTAGTTTGCTCTTTAGATAAATAAATATCGAGCTGTGGAGCTTCTTTAGTAATCTGGTTTGCCTGATAATGTAAGCCAACACCTTCACCATCAAAGAACCAATCTGCCTGCCCCCAATATAGAGTTTTTGGTGCTTCTTTCTTTATGTCAGCAGTCTGCTTTTTTAACCAGTCTTGATAGGCCACCTGCACCATTTGATGCACAGTAGTTTGTTGATTTTTTTGTAAAACATCTAACAAAGCTAAGCTTTTATGCAGTTTTCGGTCAGCCACGAAAAAGTAATAACGATCTTTAATCGTGAGCTCTTCTTGCTTGGTATCAAGTCCTAATTGCAATAAAACATATTGGTTACGCTGCGATGCAATACGCGTATGAAGATGTAATTCATAAGCCCGATTCTTTGAATATTTATCTTGCCATTCATCAGACTTTTTAACATAGGCATTAATGGCTTGCTGCAAACTTAAGTCTTTTTTCAAATCAATTTGGTCTTGGATCACTTTAGCCTGACTTTTGGCGATCCATTCATTTAGCCATGCATCTTGAGTCTTTATTGTTTGAATATCGACATCAATACAGTTTTTCTTCTCACAAAATGGCAAAGCATAATCAGCTTTTACTTGTTGTAAGTTAAGGAATGGCAGTACTTCAGCTTTCTCAATATTTTGAGTTTTGGTAGAAGCCAGTTTTGTTTGAGAAGATGACGAAGACTGAGAGCTTTTCCAGACAAAAATAGAAATAGCAGAAATTAATGTTATGACTGCAACCACAAGCGCAATAATTGCCTTTTTACTCAACTTCATTTCATCATCCTTTCTTATTTTTCAAAACAAAACAGCTTCTATTCGAAGCTGTTTGTCACATTAAAATGATCAGTGTTCACGTGTGTTACGGAACTGAATATCAGGCCAACGCTCTTGCATAATCTGCAAGTTTACTCGGCTTGGTGCAAGATATGTTAAATGTCCGCCGCCATCGATAGAAAGTTGGTCATGTGCTTTCTTCTTAAATTCATTCAGAATTTTTTCGTCATCACAGTGAATCCAACGAACCGTGTTAACGCTTACAGGCTCATAAACACAGTCAACCTTATATTCTTCTTTCAAACGATAAGCAACCACGTCAAACTGAAGCACACCTACCGCACCCACAATCAAGTCATTGCTAATTTGTGGCATAAATACCTGAGTCGCCCCTTCTTCAGACAACTCTTTCAAACCTTTTTGCAATTGTTTTGACTTTAATGGGTCTCGTAAACGCACACGACGGAACATCTCTGGCGCAAAGTGAGGAATACCCGTGAAGTGTAAATTTTCGCCACTAGTAAAAGTATCACCAATTTGAATCGTGCCATGGTTATGTAAACCAATAATATCGCCTGGCCATGCTTCTTCTAAATGTTCACGCTCACCAGCAAGGAATGTCAAAGCATCACTAATGCGGACATCTTTACCAAGACGCACGTGGTTCATCTTTAAACCTTTTTCATATTTACCAGAGCAAATACGCATAAAGGCAATACGGTCACGGTGTTTCGGATCCATGTTGGCTTGAATTTTAAATACAAAACCAGAGAAACCTTCTTCTTTCGCTTCAACTACACGCTCTTGTGTAGGATGTGCTTTAGGTTCAGGTGCCCATCCCATGAAAGCATCTAGTACATGGTCAACACCAAAGTTACCTAATGCCGTACCAAATAGAACTGGCGTTTGTTTACCTTGTAAGAATAAGTCACGGTCTAATGGCTCATTTGCCATTTGCACAAGCTCAAGCGACTCTTCAAAAGATGCCCAAGCCAAATCACCTACTTTTTCACGAACATCAGCATGATCATATCCATCACGTACTTCAATATCTGTAATGGTTGAGCCAAAGCCTGCTTTGTAGACATACAATTTATTTTCAATAATGTTGTATACACCAGCAAAATCACGTCCCATTCCTAATGGCCATGTAATCGGTACACAGCGAATATTAAGAACATTTTCAATTTCATCAAGTAACTCAAGTGGCTCACGAATTTCACGGTCCATCTTGTTTACAAATGAAATGATAGGCGTGTCACGCATACGACAAACTTCCATCAATTTGATGGTACGTTCTTCGACACCTTTTGCACCATCAATTACCATTAACGCAGAGTCAACTGCGGTTAAGGTACGATAAGTATCTTCCGAGAAATCTTCATGCCCCGGTGTATCGAGTAAGTTAATGGTATGACCTTTATAAGGGAACTGCATAACAGACGTGGTAATAGAAATTCCACGCTCTTTTTCCATTTCCATCCAGTCAGATGTAGCTGCGCGGTCAGATTTACGGCTTTTTACCATCCCTGCAACCTGAATTGCTTTACCCCATAACAGTAATTTCTCTGTCATGGTGGTTTTACCGGCATCGGGGTGGGAAATGATGGCAAATGTGCGGCGTTGAGCAACCTGTGCCGCTAACTCATCTTTAAAACTCATGAAATACACCTACTGCGGAGATTGCAGTGCCAAAGACCTAAAGTCGATCAAAATAAAAATTGGCGTAATTGTAGCAGATTTATAGAACTGTTTAATGATTGTTGATATGCCATCAGTCACTCATAAGATTTTTGAACATTTTTTGAGAATACAACTTCTCTCATTAGAGATTTTACAATCAAAAAAGCCCATCCGATTGTGGATGGGCTTTCTTAGGACTTAGCAGAATATCTTATGCCAGTTTCTTTTCTTCAATAAATTTCACATCGGCAATTTGTACATTCCAGAACTCATTCCATAAAGCACAATAATCAATACATAGCTTAGTTAAGCCTTCATAGTCATCTTTGGTAATTGCTTGCGCTAAGGTAAACCAAAGGTCATCCTGATGGTCATCATCAGCGGCTTCAGACGTCTCATCCGTAGATACACCATGTACATGGTAATATCCGCCACCTTCAACATCGATATTCACAAATTTGGTCGCTTGACGTAATGGAGGGCTAAAAAGAATAACCTCTTCTTCGGCAACTGCTAACAATGCAACTACATTGATATAACTATCATAAGAAGATTCTAAGAATGAACGGACCTGATCTGCCGCTTGTGAAGCTTTATAATTACGACGATCATCTTCCGTTAGACCATAATCATTAAGTAAATCTTCATACAATGGATAATGAGCATATTCAGGATTCCCCAAATAATAATCATCTTTACCTAATCCTGGTCTAAAACCGAATTCATCAAGTACATTTAAACTTAATAATACCCGTGGAAACATTTTAGCTCCAGAATGGAGTTTTGGTTCCAGTTGTTTTGTTTGGAACTGCGCTTGTAATAAAGCATCAGTAAAAATCTGTACAATTGCATGACGATATTCTAAATGAATATGAGTTAAAGTATCCTTATCTAGATAACCATGATTTAACATTTCAATTGCAGGATGTTTACAAACTGGTAATTCTGCAATTTTATTTCTTAACTGTTTGAGAAAATTTAAATTTTCATCCCATTGTTTTGCAGGAATACTATTTCTCATCCCCTGCAATGCTTTTT